>JAGXOC010000015.1:0-15271 GCA_019894665.1 Candidatus Thorarchaeota archaeon | reverse complement strand
ATATCAACCCTATGGAACCCTAAGCTCCTTATAATAGATGAACCGACCTCCGCGCTCGATGTAACTTCACAAAAACGTATGATAAAGGCTCTTCTGAATTTGAAGCAAGTAGGGATTATTGAAAGCATGTTATACATATCTCATGATTTGACAAGTCTGAGACAACTCTGCGACCAATGCATGGTAATGTATGCAGGGAAAATCGCGGAGATAGGCGATATGGATGGTATAATTGATGATCCTCTACATCCGTATTCCCGTCTGCTTACATCTGCAATCGCATCCTACGACTCGAAAGGAAAAAGTACAGACGAATTGAAATCCATCCCAGGATCGCCTCCAGACCTTAGATCACCTCCTACCGGGTGCAGGTTCCATCCACGATGCCCATACGTTATGGACGTCTGTAGGACTAGTGAACCACAGATGATCATGGTCGGAGATGGAAAGAGAGGAGCAGCCTGCTGGTTATTGACTTCAAAAGAGGGGTAGCAAAATGGAAGACAAGGAAAAGACAATGAACAAGGAAATCGTCCTTAGGTGTGAGGACCTGACCAAGAGCTACACCTCTGGCCTCATTAGAACCAAGACCATTCTAGCCGCAAAGAACGCAACTTTCGATATCAAAAGGGGTGAAATCGTTTCTCTTGCAGGTGAGAGTGGTAGTGGAAAATCAACGATAGCTAAGATGATACTGCGATTGATTGAGCCAACATCTGGCGATATTACTCTCAACGGTAGAAGCATCCATTCATACAAAAAACGAGAATACTATAGACAAGTACAAGCAGTTTTTCAGGATCCCTACTCTGCATTCAATCCGTTCTACAGAGTCGACCATGTCATAGATAGGGCGTGGGGTCTCCGCGAAGATAACCTCGACACTGACGAAAGAAAAGAGGTTATCGAATCCACATTCATGTCTATCGGGTTAAACCCCAGCGAAGTGTTAGGCAGGTACCCTCACGAGCTAAGCGGAGGCCAAATGCAGAGGTTACTTATCGGAAGATCTCTTCTCATCGGTTCACAGCTGTTGATAGCCGATGAACCTACCAGCATGATAGATGCGTCCACTCGAGCTGGAGTCTTGAACCTACTTCTTAGTCTGAAAAAGGAAAAGGGATTATCTGTGCTATTCATAACACACGACATCGGTCAGGCCCAGTACGTTTCTGAGAGAGTTCTTATTATGAAGGAAGGAGAAATAGTCGAACAAGGCTCCGTCAATAATGTTTTCACTAGACCGAAGCATCCGTATACAAAGGAACTTCTTGCAGCAGTACCTAGTCTATATGAAAAATGGGATTAGGTTGCCTAAGCTTCCTAGGAAACTGGGCTATTTCTCAAGAGTATCACCCTCGGGTAGAAAACATCTATCCGAAACTGGCTTCAATCCTTCTAGTTACAACTTAAAATGCCTCATATTCCTTCTTGAACCGTTCATGTAATTCGATAATCACCTCCTTCTTACTTTCCGTTTTTTTTCAGCGATTTGCTACTTATGTAGCTTTTTTTTTCACCAAAACTCTGTAAATGCTTATGTATTCGGTTCAAACAGTATATTTAATCACATGAGTCCTTAGGAGGAGTAATAATAAGTGAAAAAAGGAAATAGGGTTGCAACCGCTATAATCATCAGCATTATGGTGGCCGCAATGATCTTATCCAGTTTCAATATGAGACCAGTCGTCGCACAAACCACCGTACCGAGGAACGAGACGGTGTGGGGGGCTGGTTTCGGGATGAACACTGGAAGCTACCAACCCTGGAACGTAGGCGCAAACCAAGGCTGGACTACCTACCTGATGTATGAACCTATGTTCGGGACTAACGTAGCAACAGGAGAAATCATTAGCTGGCTAGGTGATAGCATCGAATGGCTAGATGATGACACTATACAAATAACGTTGAGAAGCGATCTTCACTGGACTTCAATAGGCAGTAACCTCGTTTCGAATACTACAGCCATAACAACTGATGATGTCATCTTCTCGTTCGAAATACTCCAGCAAACCGGTCAACTCGGTTCTCTGGTCCAGAGAATTGGAGACGTTAGCACAGCCTTCGAAAAGGTGAGCGATACGGTATTGAATGTACATATTCTTCCAGCATATGCAGAGAGCAGTGAAGTCTATCGCCAACTGACTTACGGCTTTCTCATGTTCCCCGAGGCAGTATGGTCAGATATCAATGCAACATATAGTGGTGACCTGTCAACATTCACCAATGACTGGCAAGATACCGAAATGGTGCCAGCCAAGTGGAGGGTCGCATCTGGAATGTACCTACCATACTTCCATGACGCTACAAGCACGATTGGGGAGGTTAACGATAACTGGTGGGGTGTAGATGATACAGATTTCGGTAGACTACCCGAGCCAAACTACTTCGGGTACACATCATACTCTAGCAACGAACTTGCACTTCTCGCCATGGAAGGTGGAGATCTTGACTGGGACGGCAATTATCTTGCAGGACTGAGTGAAGTCAAGGTAGACTTCCCAAACATAGTAACCTACTTCGATGACCTGCCATTCTTCCCAGACAAGTCACCAGTAATGCTTGTTCCAAACCACAAGAACTACCCACTGAATCAGTCTTGGCTCCACAAGGCTATGGCCAAAGTGCTGAACTACTCTGATATGAGTGCTGTTTCCAGTGGTTACTTGAAGGATCCTAGCCCCATGTTGATTCCTGCAGACGACGAATCTGCCAGGGTACTATTGAACGATACAATCGAAGCCAAATACGCTATCGAGTACAACGTAGCCGAAGCTATTGCCATTCTAGAAACGTACTGCACCTTTGACGAAGGAGTATGGTGGACGAAGGAAGGAGTCACACCCAGTGATCCCATCCAACACTACCCACTCCAAGAATGGAACTATGCATCCAACTCAACCGCTCCATATACAATCCTTGACTTCATGGGATGGACAGACGTTAATGCTATGGATTCTGTAGCAGCTCAAGCATTCTCAAGCCTGCTTAACATTCAAACTCAGGTGGAGTTCATTAGCGGCTGGGGTACTGTTCAGGTAAGAATGAACAATTACAATTTCGATCTTGCTAACATGGTCATGTCTGGTCAAATAAACATGAACATGTATGAGCGCTACTTCCAGATGTTCTCACCCGACAGCGCAAGCGCGGGTGGAGGAGTGAATGCTCCTCTAGGCGGTTGGTATAATCAGACATTCATTGACAACATCGAACTTCTTGACACCTTCCCTGCCGGCTCGGCTGGACAATGGGCCGTCGCTAATGAGATGCAAGAGATTCTTGGTCAAGAAATGCCGGTTATACCATTAGCAGGACATGCTGACTGGCAAATCTATAGTACTACATACTGGACTAACTGGCCCAACAGTGTGACCAATCCAATGCTACCAAGCAGTCCCTTTGCTGGCACTACGCAGAATGCAAACCTGCTTGCTATCGTCTTCGGGTTGGAAGCAACAGGAGCCACGACACCACCTCCACCAGGAGGGGATTACACTCTTCTCATTGTGGGAGCTGGAATCGCAATCCTGGCGATTGCTGTTGTCGTTGTGATATTCAAGCGTAAATCCTAGTAAGTAAACTAATTGAGGAGGTTGTTGATGAAAATCACAACCCCCCCTCTGTTTTTTTTTTTGGGAAGATTATCAGGTTTTTGAACAAAGATGGCTACTCACGGCTTCTGAGAGCATGTTCAATCGCCCAGATTGACAGGGGACGCATGTACATAGAGGCGCGAAAATTAGTTTCTTCAGTCCAAGCTTCAGGTGTTCTGAACCAGTAACCTCTGTCCTTGTAGGTTGTATTATAGACACCAAATGCTGTCTTTAGACCCTGCTCTACTAGACCAGCGTGAATCATAAAGGCAGCAAGTGCATAGGTTGTTCCAGTCCAAACTTCTGAGCTTTGCGCACAGCTAATATCTGGAGTTCCATCTGGACGCATCCCATTCACAGCTCCGATCTGACCGAGCTGAAACCTGAGTACATTGAAGTTATAGATTGTCTGCAAAGTCGAAATCTCATTCCGTTCAGGGACTATGGCTGGTAGACCACAAGCACGCATATACCATTGACCTGCAAGCTGATCAGCCATGATGCTGTCATGATGTTTTGCAGAACTGCTATCAAAGTTATAGTATCGCCCGTTCCAAAGTTTCTCCTCGAAACTCCTCTGGCCATTCTTAAGGATGACTCGATATTTCTTCTCGGTACCCACATCTCCAAGCATCTGTGCCATGGCAATCATGGCCTGAGCTGCACCAAGATACAGACTACCGCAATACGCACTAGGACCTTCCATCCTCCAGTTGTCATAAGTCTGATCAGGGATTCCTTCATTTTCAGGAAGACCATCATTGTCCTGATCGAAGTCATCAATATACTCCATTGCTTGCTTCAACGCTGACCAGCAATACTTCAGGAATTGTTCATCTTTTGTGAAACTATAGTTCCTATAGACCTGAAGAATGAATTTTGGATTTAGATCCTTCCATCTACCACAGTCAATGTAGGCATAAGCATTAGTCGAATACCAGGGGTCCTCTTGAGGCATTCCTAGGTCATGAGGCACAGCGCCTCTAGGCTTTCTAGGAACCACCTTTTTGTCAACAAGCAAAGAATGCGGTCGATCGTCATCAATGTTAATTGTATCAGCAAAGTCTTTCTGAATACTGTTGTCAAGCTCGGGCCAGTTCATCAATGTGGCAAAAGAAGCGTAGTATAGAACATCGTATGTATTCATGTAAGGATACTCAAAACATTCGAGATAACCAAAGTGACCCAGACCCTTAACGTCCACCTTCTCATCAACTTCACCAACAACCCATGCTGAACTACTATCAACGAGGAAATATAGCTCATTCAGCAGACCCGACTTCAGCCATGTTGGTCGATCTGACTCCACAATTGGTCTTTGCCAGTCTTCAATCATGGTGTTCCAGTTTCTCCAGTTATTGAGAGCATCTGTAACAAGTGGAATGGCATACTCACCCTCAGTCCCGAAGAACCGGGTATAATATTTGTACCATCTTCGACCTTCCCCAAATTGAATGATGGGTATATCCCAACTGAGTGCGAAGACGATTTCAGTTGACTCCTCAGGGTCCAACTTGACTTTAGCACAAAGTGCTCCACCCTCCTGGTGGGGTTCCTTAGTTGGTTTGGGCTCTGCTTCCACTAACACTCCATTCTTCTTGAAGCTCCTCCATAACTCACGGCCCTTCGATTCAGTGTCAAATCGCGTAAGACTCGTGAGTTCTGCTTTTTCTGCACCCTCAATCCCCATGCCAAAAGTGACAGGACTAGCAGCCTCAATTCGTTCTTGGCGAAGATCGAGAAGAAGTCGGTTGGGACTCGAGCATCCAACGAGTGTGTGAGTGCAATCAATCTTAGGCTGCGTAGGGGAAACAGAGTTTTCCCAGGTGAACATCAATGATACATCAAGTTTCTTGTCCACGACATTCTTCAGTTTCCAGGAGAAGACACCTACAGGATAGGAACTCTCTTGGTAATTATTACCAATAACTGGAGAGAGCTGTTGACACACCGCCTCTATGCCAACATCACGAAAATTGTAGGTTGTCCAAGCACGGGGGAAAAGGGCATGATAGGTGGCTCTCGAAGCTCGCATCCCCCAACTCCACGCACTCAATCGAGGTCCCTCAGGTGTTCTTGGATTCAGAGTCTGAAGAAATGGTCGACCCATCCCCCCAATTCTCAGATGAAATTGATTAGGCAGGGAGGGTTGATATTCGTGAGCTCCAGTTCGAAGATGCCATCTAGCAAAGTCTCCTTTGAACCCACGACCGATACTGCCACAACCCAGTCCCCCAAGTGGAATTCCTTGATTGTATCCATCATCAATTGGTTTTGTGGGTGGGCATGGAAGCATTTCCCAAAATTGCTCATCGAGATCAATCGGCACCTCCGCTAGAGTGGGCCAGACCATGCTTGGTTCAAGTCCCATGGGATAACTTCTTGGCCTTCCAGGTCGCAGCGGACCCTCATTTAATGAAATGGTCCATGCACATTCAGGAATCTGGAAGGTCATTGTTAGATCTCCATTGAGCACAGTTATTTCAATAACAATACTCAACTTTTAGTTTTGCACACCCACTGATTAATACTTTCCATTCATAGCCTAATACATCCAACTATCCCATCATTGAAGACTCCTTCAATGCAATATTGACAGAATCCGAGAAGCAGAAGCAGAGATCGAGCGACTCCGCATTATGTCGGGTCTTCATATGAGAGCCATCTAAGTCGGTGATTGTCCAGAGAACTCATCCTTTGAATATAGGATTGGACCATCAAAGGCAGCTCTCAACAAGTTTCAGTGCTATAGGTTCTTATCTTGGCGTGATTTGTTTTTCCAATGGAGCCAAGAAAATTGGAAGGAAATGCTCAGTTAACAAATGAAATCAAAGAATACGTGATTGAACGTGGAGTAGACATGGTGGGTATTGCCCCAGTCTCCCGTTTTGATAATGGGCCAGAAGAGACACATCCAAGGCACTACATGTCTGATGCAACCTATGTCATCTCACTGGGAATGAAGATCAATGATGGAAATTGTGATGTCTGGGGTGAATGGACTGAACCTTCCGTTTGAGTACCCGCATGAACCCGGTTCATGGACACCTGAAGCACGAGATGGTATTCTGAAGGAGCCAATTATACCTAAGAATGGATTCTTAGAACTCCCTCAAGAGCCAGGTCTGAGAACGATAATTGATTTGGAAAATGTCAAAAAGTTAGGAACTAAGTTCAATTCTACTACAGGCTAATTGAATTTCAGCTACCGCTCAAGATCTTTCAATTCGAGGGTCTCGAGGTATTCCTCAAGGACGAAAGTAGTTTGAGTTCTTTCAATTGATGGCATTTCTCTTAGGTAATCGACAATGAAGCCCCTCATTTCGTCGACACTCTTTGCTCGTACCTTGAGGACGACATCGAATTCGCCGCTCAAAAGGTAGACTCCTTGGATGTAGGGATGCTGTGCAATTTCCTTACAGAATTCCTTTTGGGACAGCACACCTTTTTTTCCGGATACCTTTGTACTCAGGCCAATGAAAATGAAGGCCGCGATGGACCGGTTCAACAATGTTGGATCTAAGATAGCACTATACTTTGTAATGATTTTCTTTTGTTCCATGGATTTGATTCTCGCATGGATAGTGGAGATACCCTTCCCTACTTGCTTAGCGATTTTTTTAACACCCATTTTCGCGTCTTCTTGGAGTATCTTCAAAATCTTTAGGTCTGTTTCATCAATCTGTAATGAATGGTCTTTAGCCACTTTGTCTGTCGCTCCTGAAATTACTCTATCTAAACAGCAATCTGCGTAAAAAGCCGAAAGACTGGTTAAATATATTGGCATTTACCGAAAAAAATTCAGGAAATTCCGCTAACTCATTATAGAATGAATTTCTGAATATTCAACGGTACGTGAAATGTTTCCCGAAAACTATGAAGTCACAATGACTTCTAACAAAAAATATTCAGTTTAACATATGATTTTACGGAAACTACATATACATCCACGAAGAGAACTATTTGTTTCCTTCACCCTCATTTTTTCAGACAGCGGATTCATCTGACCAAGATAAGTGAGTGCTAGATATTTGAAGGTCTTTCACTCTCAGTGACTAGAGCGGGTGGCCGCAGCGCAAGAAATTGATCAAAGAAAGTGCTGACAGAATGTTTAAAGACATCAGGCAGCGAAAACACCTTTGAGAGTGACCAGCGATGACAGACCTGCTAAAAGAAGTCCATTGTTTCTTGTTTGATATGGACGGTACCATTTACTTAGGGGGCAAGTTGCTCCCAGGGGTGCAAGATTTTCTTGGTAGGAACACCCTCACTCGAACAGGAATTTATGGACCATGGATTCCAATTGGTACAAGACAACCCGGATTACGCCGTTTTGGGCTTTGACACGACCCTCACGTATGACAAACTTTGGAAACTATGCGATTTTGCCAGAGAAGGAATTCCGTACATTGCCACCCACCCCGATATCAACTGCCCTACCGAAACGGGATTCATGCCCGATATCGGAGCCATGATGGCCTTCGTTGAAACTTCAACGGGTCGGCAACCCGATGTGATCGTCGGTAAGCCTCACCCCCCGATTGTTAAAGCCATTGTGGAAAAAACGGGCTACCGCGTCGATTAACTCGCCATGGTTGGAGACCGTTTGTATACCGATATCGCTATGGGTGCAACAGGAATTACCACAATCCTGGTTCTAAGTGGTGAAACCAAACAAAGCGATATTGAATCCTCGCCCCATCAACCAGATTATGTCGTCAGGGATATCAGTGAACTGCGGGAAATGTACAGGAAAATTCACTAGATGCTGATTAGAGTCTATGATTGTTCATGAGATCGCGTAGCTCAAGTGTGTCCAGATAGGTATCCATGGCGAACATTGTCAGTGTCTTGTCCACCTCAGGCAGCTCTCGCAGAAAGTCAACAATGAACTTGTTCATCTCACCTATACTCTCGGCTCGTACTTTCAACAGAACATCATACTCACCGCTCAGCACATGCACACCTTGAACTAGGGGATGAATAGCAATCTGTTCACAAAACTCTCTCTGAGAAAGGACTTCCTTTCTACCTGGTACTCGATATCTTACTGTGACAAGAATGAAAGCTAAGGTTTCACGACGAACTTTGTCAGGATTAACAACAGCAGTATATTGTTTGACAACACCAGTTTCCTTCAGGTTCTTCATTCTTGCGTGGACTGCGGATATCCCAATCCCTAATGCATCTGAGAGTTTCGATATACTTTGCTTACTGTCTCTTTGCAGATTGTGAAGTAGTTTTTTGTTCGTTTCGTCAATCTCTTTTTCTTCCGTAAATTTTCCGCTCATACTGTACTTTTTAACGGAAGATATGAAAAACCTTCTGGTTTTAGCAGGAAAATATTATAGCAACATTAGATGATGAAATCTTGAGAGAAATCATTGCCTCTAAAAGTTAAATAATGGAAACTCTCGAGTTTCACTCCCCACCAGGACCGCACAGGGGGCAATGCAATCTCTCAAATTCTAACAGCATTGCTGCCAGAGGTCACCATTGATGTGCAAGGAACATGGACAACCTGAATTTCTTAGAATGATTTTTTCCGACCTCCTTGGTTATACAAGAAGCATCGAAGTTGGTTTCGACAGACTGGAAGAGGTTGTTGACCATGGACTCGTAATCGATGGATCCTCAGTTCCCGGCTATGCAACTGTAAATGAAAGCGATGTTCTTCTCATCCCTTCACGCGCCACCCCACTTATCCAACCATGGGATCCATCAGCAGCATTTCTTCTTTGTCGGATTCACGAGGTTTCAGGAGAGCTCCATCCTAGAGATCCAAGAAACATCCTCAAACGAATTGCTTCATTGGCTGCAAAACGAGGTCTACAGCTCATGGTTGGCAGTGAGCTTGAATTCTTCACAGTAGCAAGACGAACAGATGACAAGATAGTGCCTCTTGACTACGGAGGTTATTTCTCCTCACAACCACAGGATAATGCTCTTGATTTCAGACGTGATGTCATTAGAACACTGAAAACACTGGGTATTGAAACTACTTCACACCATCACGAGGTGGCAAGTGGGCAGCAAGAGATTGGACTCCAATATGTCGAGGCTGAAACTGCTGCAGACAACATAATGCTCTCACGGATCGTAATCTCAGAGATGGCATATAGACGAGGAATGATTGCGACATTCATGCCTAAACCTTTCCCGGATCAGAATGGGTCTGGGATGCACCTTCACCAGAGTCTCTGGGGACTGGACAGCTCCAGAAACCTATTTGCAGCCACGGGAGATAGTTCAATCTCACAACTTGCAATGATGTACATTGGAGGTCTTCTTGAACACGCAACCACCTTGGCCGCGATTCTGGCTCCAACGGTTAACTCATACAAGAGACTAGTGCCGGGTTTTGAGGCTCCTTCCCGAGTTGCATGGGGATATAGAAACAGAAGCACCATGGTCCGCATACCTCACTTCAATGGGTCTAAGAAAGCAGCGAGAATAGAACTTCGAAGTCCAGATGCAACCTCATCCCCACACCTGGTCATTGCTAGTATTCTTGCCGCAGGGTTGGATGGGATTGAAAGGAGGATTGAGCCACCTCAACCTACGGACAAGGATCTATTCGAATCGGGAGTCACCCTCAAGTCACTTCCCGGATCTTTGGAAGAAGCCCTTGATAGTCTAGAGAAGAGCACAATGATGAGAAAGGTGCTTGGGGACTCAGTTGTCGACGCTCTAGTAGCATTACGGAAACTTGAATGGAAGGAGTATGTTGAGTCAACGGGGGACCCAGGAAGTTCAGAGATCACCGACTGGGAAATTGAGAGATACATGCATATGAACTAGGTTTTCAGACTATCCAAAAGACTTCTATCGACCCTATGTACACATTTTGCTAGTTGGAGGTCACAAATTATGCCAGCCTTTGAAAGCAAAGAACAATTTCAGGAAGTATTCAACAAATTTTGGGAGAGAGCTATAACTTTTACCGAGATAATTGAGAAACTAACCAAGTCACAAGTAGTTGTCCGCTTTGATGTTGAGGATCCCTCAGTTAATTTCACAATCAACTTCAGAGACCCAGGACCGAATGGTGAGATTGGAACATTGACGTTCGACAGTGATGTGGAGCCTGAGATCACAGTCTGGTCAAAGTCAGAGACTTCGAACAAGTTCTGGCAAGGAAAACTGAACACAACAGTGGCAATGGCAAGAGGACAGGTCAAATTGGATGGTTCAGTAGCTAAAGCCTTAGGACTTCTCTCGAAGATCAAACCTCTCTACGCTGTGTTCCCTCAGATTCTCGAGGAGATGGACCTTGGCCAAATGATACTATAGTATCAAAAGCAAAGTATATATTATCAAATTTCAAATCATACATGTAGACGATAATTAATTATTGTTAATAAGGTGAACACAATGTCAGCAGTAACGAAAGAAATGAGCATTGGTGAAGTAGTCATGAAGTGGCCTGAGTCAGCTGGAATATTCATGCAACATGGATTGCATTGCTACGGCTGTGCGGCTGCAAGGTATGAGACCATTGAGCAAGGTGCACAAGCTCATGGTGTTGATCCTGAGGCACTCATCAAAGCCATTAACGAAGAAATAGAAAATAAGGAGAAATAAACTCCTTCATGAGCCCTCTTTCCAGAGGGCTGATTCTATCTTATTTTTCTCATCTATTTGCAATCTAAGTGCAGATGATATCTAATCGTCTCTAGGTTTTGTACGACCATAGAGTCGACCAGTCTCTTCTTCTGTCATCTCAAAGCTGTGTGCTTCATCTGGGAACTTGCCATCTCGCACGTCTTGGGAATACTCAGACACGGCATTCTTGATCAGTTCCCGGACATTGGCATACTTCTTGACAAACTTTGGTTTGAAGTCCTCAAAGAGACCCAACATGTCCCAGAGCACAAGGACCTGGCCATCACAATGGGGACCAGCACCTATACCAATGGTGGGAATTTTCACGGTCTCTGTGATCAGCTTCGCGGTCTCCGAGGGTACAAGTTCGATGACCATAGAGAACGCACCAGCTTCCTCTAACTGAACAGCCTGTTTGACTAACATTTCAGCCATGTCGGCAGTACGACCCTGAATGCGATAGCCACCCAGTTGGTAGATTGATTGGGGTGTTAGACCGATGTGCCCCATGACAGGAATACCAGCATCTACGACAGACCTCACAATGTCAACAACTGCCTCAGAACCACCTTCAAGCTTCACGGCTTCTGCGCCGCCCTCTTGAAGCATCAATCCACAATTCTTGAGAGCCTGTTGCGCACTTACCTTGTATGACATGAAGGGCATATCACCCACAATGAGACAATTTGGTCGAGCTCGAGAAACTGCAGCGCTGTGATGGATGACATCCTCAAGGGTAACTGGGATTGTACTCTCGTACCCCAGAAGCGAGTTCCCTACAGAGTCTCCAACAAGGATCATGTCTACGCCCATCTCACTGAGGATTGCAGCAGTGGGTGCATCATAGGCAGTGAGCATAACGATCTTCTTGCCCTTCTTCTTCATGAGCCGAATTTTGTGGGTTGTCTTTCGTGCCAAGTCGATATCTCCATCAATTTGTTGTGAAATCCATCATTTATAGAGTTCCATGTCAGAATATATAGTGTATATACAATACGCTTTGTAGGTTAAGCAGAGCGGCAGTTGTGCCAGCAGGTATTTGGCGATCGGACACTTTGGATGAAGTTTCCAAATGATCCCTTAGATTCTCATATACCTGAGGTGTGGTCTAATAATCCAGCGGAACTCAGTCAGATTCTTCATGATTTACCGTTCTATGAAATCTCTCTCTTGGCTTCAATTGAGCATCATCCTTTTCCTTACTTACAATATGTAGAATTGATATTGTGACATCAGCGCTCCAATAGAGCTTTAATCCGTTTCACTCCATCAATAGCATCTGCACTGAAATCGTCAGCACCCAACTTTTTCGCCAGCTCCATACTGAGTGGTGCACCCCCTACAATTATCTTAACTCCATCTCGGAGACCAGCCTCTTGAAGTGCTTTGTCAACAGTTGATATCTCATTCATGGTCATCGTAAGCAGGGCGCTAAGTGCAACGACTTTAGCTCCAGTGTCCCTCACCGCCTCAACTATCTTCTCTGTGGGACAGTCCGAACCCAAGTCGACCACATCAAAACCAGCAGACAAAAGCATTGAGAGGAGGATATTCTTCCCGATATCGTGATTGTCTCCTTTCACAGTGGCTGCAACAATGGGAACCTTATCACCAGCACCCTCGGATTTGAGATGTGGTTTTAGAACCTCGAAGGCGGCCTTCATCGTTTCTCCGGCCAAAACAAGTTCTGCAAGGAAATACTCATCCGTCTCATATCTTCGACCTACCTCATCCATTCCCGATGTGAGTGCTTTCAGGACATCTTGCGGATTCACACCAGCATCAATCAGTTGTTGAACAGCACTGGCTACGGCGTCGATATCAAGTTCAATTATCATGTTTGTTACGTCTTTGAGATCCATTATTGTTCTGCTCCGTGGTCATCTGGATTGTCTTGAAACGGGTTATTATTCCTTTTCAACTCACTCTAAAATATACTAGCTATGTTCTATGCTGCGAAGGAGGTTAGAAGTTACTACTGAAGTCGCTCTATTTAGATTCAATATGTACAACTAAATCCCTCTCAACATTAATTCAGAATTATGCGGTTGTTGAGCTCCTTGTTGCCTAAAGGTCGACGTCCCTCTTCCTGAAGCGCCACTTGTATAGTTCTACACCGATGATTGCAGGTAGTGAAGCAAGAATCACTATGAACCAGTCATAGTTGGTTAGTGGTGCGAAGAAGAAATCAAGAGCATAGATTGAAAGAATCTCCTGGACTAAGGGCACGTACATAAGTAATAGGTGAGCCAAGTAAATCAGACCCAGCAGAAACACGTAGATAATGGTTCCAGACTCCCGGATACTCTTCTGAATAGGCATGTTGATCCTACGAATGCTGAGGACTATTGTGCTCTCAACTAAGAGAATCACAGAGAGAAGCATTACCGTGGCTTTGTAGGGCCTATCAATGACACCATAGAAACCCAGGTTGTTTTCAGGGTAAAGTCCAACAATCTCGGCCCAGCCAGTGGGTGCCCAACCAGTAAGTGTGAGCATGTAAACTGCTGCAGCCCCGATGGTCATGAGGATGACATTCATCGCCATGAACTTGCCAAGATTGCGTGTAATGAGTGCCTGACTGTCACGAGGTTTGTCTTCCATTGCATGGGGTGATGTTCTATCAAAGACAAGAGCCAAACCCGGGAATGAATGCGTTGTCACCACTAGGTAAAGACTCTGCCAAGTAGTCAGCATAATGATTGAGGAAGGTAAGAAGAATAATGCACCGAAGAAGATCATACTCTCAAACAAGTTGATGGCTAGGTAGAAGTAGATCATCATTCGTATTTTGTTGAAGAGGCCTCTACCCTGGTGCACGCCAGATACAATAGATGCAAAACTGTCATCGGTTATCACCAGGTCCGCAGCCTCTTTGGCCACATCCGTACCGGTGATTCCCATTGCTATTCCTGCGTCGCTCATCGCTAGAGCTAATGCGTCATTAACACCATCGCCAGTCATAGCGACGACACGTTGTTGGTCTTGATAACGTTCTACGATGACCTGCTTATGGTCAGGATTCACTCTAGCAAAGACGTTGGTACGAGCAAAGTCCTCATCGGATATATCATTGACTTGATTACCTTCGACAACTAGTGAGTTGGCCTCAAAGATACCTAAGTCCTCAGCAATTGTCTTTGCTGTAGCAGCGGCGTCACCAGTTATCATGATCACATTGATTCCAGCACTGTGACAAGCAGCAACTGCTTCTTTCACGCCATCTCTTGGCGGGTCGACAATACAGGCGAATCCCAGATAGATGAGATTAGTCTCAGTTTCCTCTCGTGCAGTATTACCAGTGGGAATCTTGTCTAGATGTCGATAAGCAAGAGAGATGACTCGATATCCTTTGGATGCGAAATCGGTGGTGAGCGTCCTGACACGGTCAGCCATATCAGGAGTAAACTTTGAAGGTATATCTTTCCCATTCACTGAGGTACACAATGGCAGTAAGACTTCTGTAGCACCCTTTACAAAAGCAACGAACTTCTTGTCAACCTTGCATATCTTTGACATGCGTTTCAGTTCAGATTCGAATGGAAACTCCTCAATAATTTCATACTTCTTTCTAATTGCTTCCTCGTCCATTCCACTCTTGCGGAACATGGTGAGCAAAGCAGCATCAGTAGGGTCTCCAAGGGGTTTCCATATCTCACCCTGGTCTGGAATCTCTTCCTTGATTATCTCAGAGTCATTATTGATTCCTCCACACACAACAAGGCGGTAGAGACCCTTCCATGTGAAAATGTCCTTTACTTCTTCTTCTTGGACTTCAAGTGTGACAACATCATCGGCACCCTTCATGAGGTAGATCCCACCAACGGGATCATACCCGTCACCCTTGACAGAGTACAGATTGTGAGTGTCCCAGATGAATTTGACAGTCATCTGATTGCGGGTCATGGTTCCTGTCTTGTCGCTGCAGATGACACTGACTCGACCAAGACTCTCCACTGCAGAGAGATCCCTGATGATCACACCTTTCTTTGCCATCGCCAACACACCGGTCAGCAAAACAATGGTCGTGAGCAATGGGATGTTGATCGGCATGATGGTCATTGCGCGAG
>JAGXOC010000159.1 GCA_019894665.1 Candidatus Thorarchaeota archaeon | reverse complement strand
ACAAATTTGTATTCATAGGTGCAATTGGAAGAGACCTTATAAGTTCGATGACATCCATATAGTTCGATATAATCGTAATGATTTCATTATTTCGGAGGATTGGTAATGTTGAAGTTCGACGCTGATAAGCTTCAGGAAATTTTTGAGACCCTTGTTGAGAAAGATAAATTCTCAGGAACCGTGTTGGTTGCGAAAGACAATGAAATTGTGTTCGAGGAAGCATATGGGATGGCATACAAACAGTTCAATGTCCCAAATCAACTCGATACAAAATTCAACATTGGCTCACTGAACAAACTCATCACAAGGATTGCGATTCTACAGCTCCTTCAGAAGGGGCAACTGGAACTAGATGATTATGTAGGAAAGCATCTACCGGACTTCCGTGAGGATATCGCAAAGAAGGTGAAAATTAGACATCTGCTTTCATTCACATCTGGAATGGGTGACTACTTCAATGACATATTTACAGCCTCACTTGGAAAGCTCAGGAAGATCTCTGACTTTGTCCCCTTCTTCATCGATGACCCTCTATTATCAGAACCTGGAGAGAAATGGAACTACAGTAATGCGGGTTATGTCGTGCTTGGATTGATCGTTGAAGCAGTGTCAGGAATGGACTACTACGAGTACATCAGAGAGAATATTTACCTACCAGCGGGAATGAAGGATTCTGATCACTTTGAGGTAGACTCTATAACACCAAATCTAGCGACTGGTTACACACGGTACATGCCAGATGAATCTCTCCATCCCAGTGAGAGACGAAGCAATTTCTTTATGATAGGAAGTCGTGGCAGTCCAGCTGGTGGCGGATATTCCACTGTGAAGGACTTGCTACTGTTGGACAAAGCTATTGCTAAAGAATCTCTCTTGGATTCCAATCACTCTAAGATGGTTTTCCGCCCTCTGAACGTAGATCCTGATTCCATACCCAAGAGTGTGGCTCTTGCTGGAGGAGCACCAGGTCTCACCGCGCTCTACATTAAGTTCATCGAGTTAGGTTATACTTTCATCGTGCTGTCAAATTATGACCCAGAGGATGTAGAGCCATTGATGGAACAAATACGGGACTTAGTTGTACCAAAGAGCAATCAAGGCAAAGTAGTCAAAATGAGGTGCGATGAGTAGTTCTGAGAAAAGATGTTCATGGAAGGAGGACACAAGTGTGGCTTCCGTAACATTATGTTTCATCTCATAATATATTTGTGAATAAGCTTAGAAATAAAAAAAGAGGGGGAAGAGGGTCGCCTGAAACCCTCTATCTACTACCCAAGATTATAGGTTCTAGCATCCAGAGTGCTATTTCGCTCTAAGAAGCTGACCCTGAACCACGCGAAGAATCTGCTCAGATGTCAGAGCCGTATACTCCGAATTTGGAAACAAAGTCCTCTCATGTCGATCTTCAATAATATCTGCAAAGAACTTAGTATACCATCTAATCTCTTGCTTGTAGTGTTGACGTGTTGCTTTTCGTTGCCTTTTCCGTGAAATACTTCCTGACATTCTTGTATTACCTCTTTCGAGGAAAAGACATCCAGGGCGGCTGTCCGCGTATAGCTACAGTCCGCAAACCTAGCCCTCTCCCCCGAGAAGCCCACAGAGGAAAGACGTAGAAATCACGAGGAGAAGACATAGCATTAGTTCCCACTAATAAGGTGGAAACATAGCTGGAGTGTCAATATTCCTCGCATTGTAAACAATCGCTGGGAAAATTTGGATATAAAGTTTGATATTCCAGTACCGTAAAATTTACGTTCCAGTAGGGCTTCTGGGTGGTCATCGCTGGAAATCCTTTTAGACAAATGAAGCGTACGGGGGATGAGCGTATATTTGGAAGGAAGATATTGACAAATAAGACTCGAGAAGAGCTATCTCGTGCAGAAGCCCTCCGTGACAATGGAGAATACACGCAGTCACTTGAAATCTTAAACACACTAATCCAACACAAAGAGGATACGGATTCTCTATTGGTTCTGGATGCTTTGATCCTCATAGCTGAGATTTCATGGCGTTCAGGAAAATTGGATGAAGGTCTTGATGCTGTAGAAAGAGCCGAGAGGTTGTTCTCATCAGAAGGACTGAGTGAACTTCAAGGAAAGAAAGGAGCTCTTCTTTCACAAGCAGGTGTCATTCATTGGTATAGAGGCGATCTTGAACAAGCAATGGTGTGCCATCAGGAAAGCTTGAGAATAAGAGAAGAGCTTGATGACAAGGATGGCATTTCAGTAGCCTTCAATAATATTGGTTTGGTGTTTTGGACAAAGGGAGACCTCGAAAAAGCAACAGAGTATTACAACAAGAGTCTAGCAAACTATGAAGATCTGAATGATGAGAATGGCGTATCCAGAGTACTGAACAACCTTGCTAACATTAGTGCATCAAAAGGAGATCTAGACAAAGCTCTTGAGTATCATCAACAAAGCTTGGTAATCAAGGAAAGGGTAGCAACCAAACAAGATGTTGCAGTTTCGCTCATCAACATTGGCGTCATCTTCAGATTAAAAGGAGATCTGGAGCGAGCAACCGAGTACATCAACAAAAGCCTAGTTCTGCAGGAAGACCTTAGCATTGGACCAGAATTTGCTCTTGCTCTCAACAACTTGGGTGAGATATACAGCATTAAGGGTGAACTCGCATTCGCACTAGAATTCTATCAACGTAGTCTGCTCATCTACGAAGATATGGGTGCAAAGGAGGGGATTGCACTGACCCTTGCCAACATAGGTGAATGTTATGGAAGAATGGGTGATTCTGAGATTGCACGTGAATATTATCAACGCAGTCTGGTAATATCTGAAGATATGGGAAATGCAAGGCTGATTGCCCCAGTCCTAAATGAGCTCATTTGGTTAGCCTTGGATGATATGGATTCAGAGCAAGCAAAAGAGTATCTATCAAAACTTGAGCGTGTAAATGAAGAATCAGAAAGCATGACTATCGACCAGCAATATCGGATTTCATATGCTCTTGTTCTCAAGAAAAGCGGACGAACCCGTGATAGAGTGAAAGCCGAGGAAATCCTTGAACTGATAGTTGAGGAGGATATCGCCGATTATTCCGTGACTGTCAATGCAATGATGCATCTGTGTGACTTGCTATTAATTGAACTAAAGGCGACAGGAGAAGAAGAAATACTCCAGAAAGTCAAAGATCTTACACAGCGTCTCGTGGAGATTGCTCAAGAACAAGCTTCGCAACCACTCATCGTAGAAACATACCTACTGCAATCTAAGCTAGCTATTGTTACCTTCGAATTTAAACATGCTCAAGAATTGATGACAAAGGCAAAAGTACTGGCGGATGAAAAAGGTCTACATCGATTAGCTCACATTGTGGAAGGTGAGATTCAACTTCTTCAGCAACAACAAAAGAGTTGGGAATTGATCCTCAAGGAAGGGACATCAAAACGGGAGATGGTCGACCTCACCAGCCTGAACGACCTGCTGGAACGAATGGTCCAGAAGACTGTAGAGACCCTCAGTGTTGAATCATCAACTGAACCAACGAAGTACAGACTAGTTCATCAAGACCTACTCAAAGGGACTGACAAATCAGAGAGAGGCAAGTTCAGAGTAGGAATAGCACAGATGGGGCTCTCGCTGGAAGGGGACATTCTTAATGAGCTGTATGAGGAGAAGGATGATGGACTCATTGGACTTCAAGAGGAATTTGTTGAGCCGATACGAGCGAAGACAAGAAGTATGATAGAGAAAGCACACTCAGAGGGTGTCGACATCCTCCTCTTCCCAGAGATGACCATTGATCTGAGTTATGGACAATTGGTAGATGAGGTGATGAAGCTCGCCAAGATGTACAACATGTACATCATCCCTGGTTCATTCCATGACCCAGATACTAAACGGAATATCTGTAGAGTCTATGGTCCAGATGGCATTTGCTGGGAACAAGAGAAACACATTCCTGCTATTATCCACATCGAAGGTAAAAGAATCATAGAGAGAATTGAAACTGCAACTGAAACCAAGAATACGATAATCTGCAATACAGAGTATGGCAGGATTGCTATTGCTATCTGCCGTGACTTTCTTGACATGGACCTTAGGGTGGAACTGAAAAACTCTGATCCTCCTGTGGATCTTGTCGTCAACCCTGCGTTCACTCCGGTGACTTTGGATTTCAAGGCGGCACATTTTGACGCTAGAAGATCCATCTATGCCTACTGCTTCTTTGCCAACGTCGCGGAATATGGCGATTCGCTAATCTATACACCTGAAAGAGAGCGAGTTGAAAGGAACATTCCTCGGGGAGAAGAGGGAATCATCTACAAAGATGTTGATCTATTTCAGCTTCGCACAGAGCGTAAGGAATGGGAAGAGCAACGGAAAAAACAGAGATCATTCATCCAAAGCACAAGGTAGCACATCCGCATCAACGCTTGAGTTTCTTACCCACTGCAAATGCGTTGCCCACAATTTCACCAATTGTCCAATAGTGATTGTCAGGCTGAGTCAGAAGAATTGGGTCAATCTTCTTAGGGTCCAGTATTCCGTTCGTCATGAATCGATCATCTGAATATGCAGTCATGACTTCCCCGAGAACTAGAATCGCTTTTGGTAAATCGACCAATTCATAGAGCTGACATTCCAGATTAAGTGGGCACTCCTTTATCATTGGAGCATTCTCCAACGTACCGTTTAACACTTCGAACAAACT
>JAGXOC010000158.1 GCA_019894665.1 Candidatus Thorarchaeota archaeon | reverse complement strand
GAAAAGTTGCATTTATGCAGAACCATAAGGTTTTTTAGAGAACTTACCTCCATTTCAGATGGAGAAGGTTCTTACAGTTCTCATTTCGAGTTTTCTGTTAGAGTCTGCGTCCCTCCCGGCGAATACTCAACCCTTCTCCATATTTTCTTCTCCCAACCAACAATATAACAATCTTCATATCCGAGTCCATTCACCGCAACGGTTGGAAGTGTGACTATTGGAAAAAGTAGAGCTTGGCTGGGATGATTTTTGGGCTGAAATTTTCAGAGTCCGGCATCGTCGAGCAATTCAGGGGATTGAACAGTTCGACCAGCTTCTGGTGAGCTTTGTCATTGAAGCACTCAGTCTCAAGAAAGGAGCAGAGATTCTTGATATCGCCAGCGGAGCAGGGGCCCATTCAATTGAATTTGCTAAGAAAGGTTTCAAGGTCACTGCCTTTGATCTAGCACAGTCCCTCATCGATGTCGCTAAACAGAGAGCAATAGATGAGAAGGTTGAGGTCAACTTCTTTGCTGGTGACATGCGTGACATGTCTTTTGAATCACAGTTCAACGCGGCAGTGCTGCTTAGTCACAGTTTTGGATTCTTCAATCACGAGGAGAACAAGCTTGTTCTGAAAGGTGTCTTTGATGCCTTGCAGGACGGTGGGTGCCTTTTACTGGACCTCATGAATCCCTACAATCTACCAACGTTCCAGAAGACCTGGACTCAACTTGAGGGTGGATTCTTGTTGAATGAACCTCATGTCTTGGATGCTCCAGCAGGTGTCCTCACCGGTAGACCTGCAATGTTTATCGACACAGAGAACGATCGGATTGTGCTGATGGACCAGGATGCTCTGTCAAACAATGACATCCGAATGTACACAGCTCTTGAGATTCGAGAGATGCTCCAAGGGGTCGGATTCACAAAGGTAGAGCTTTACGGACAACATTACCTCCCACGTCTCCCCTATGCTGCAAACTCGGAGCGTATGGTGGTCATTGCGCATCGTTAGTTCCTCTGACGAAATACTTTTAATCATCCACTCGCGAAGTCGCGCTAGCCACCGGTGAGGTTGCCGGTGACCCCGACGAGTTCTCTCGTGTATCAATGAATAGTTGGGGATATGCTATCAAACAAAAACACGAGGGGACAACAAACTAAGTAACAAGGAGTCATCCTTATGGTTAAGATCAAAGAGCCGGAAGCAATCAAGAGGCTCATCCTATCAGACGATTACAAACACAAGAGAATCATATCAATCAGTGCTCACATCGACCATGGAAAGACCACAACGACAGATTATCTGATGCGTCGTGCAGGTCTCATGAGCGATGCTGCAGCAGGACAGGCACTGATGACTGACAGTGACGATGAGGAGCAGGAACGAGGAATCACAATCTTCACCTCCGTAGTGATGCTCAACTTCGAGATCGATGGAGAAGAGTATCTCGTACAACTGTCTGACACTCCTGGGCATATTTCATTCACAGGTGAGGTCTCTAGGGCATTAAGGGCTAGTGACGGTGTTGTGATACTCGTCGACGCGCTCGAGGGGGTTATGACGCAAACGGAGACAAATATCCGCTTGGCTGTTGGTGCAGAGGCTTGTAAGCCCGTACTTTTTATCAACAAGGTGGATCGCCTGATCAACGAGCTTAAACTCCCACCCGCTAAGGTCTATGAACGGATTGACATCATAATCTCGAAAGTAAATGCACTCATCAAGAAAGTCGCACCCGAGGGATACGGGAAAGATTGGCGAGTCAGTTTCCAGGATGGAAGCGTCGCAATCGGAAGTGCAAAGACTGGTTGGGCCTTCACAATGAAAACCCTTGAGAAGAAAGACATCAAACCTAACGTCGTCTTTGAGAAGTACAACGAGGGTGACGAGATGTGGCTCAGAGAAAACCTACCGCTTGATGAAGCTCTCCTCGAGATGATTGTGAAACACCTGCCAAACCCAGAGGATGCTCAGAAGTATAAGATTCCGAGGATCTGGAAAGGTGACTTGGACAGTCCAGAAGGTAAGGCCCTTCTAAGTGTTGATCCTAAAGGACCTCTGCTTGGGATGATCACCAAGATATTTGTAGACCCCAAGAGCAAGAGACCTACTCTGATTGGCAGAGTCTTCTCTGGTACAATCAAATCTGGTCAAGAAATTGCTCTAGTGAACATGCGCCAGAACGCGAAGGTGAAACGCCTTGGTGTTCAAGAGATCACTGACATTCTAGACATGGACGAGGTGCCTGCAGGCAATCTGTTCTCGGTCTTCGGTTTCATGTGTCCTAGCGGTGAGTCCTTTGTTGCTCCTGGTTCTAACATGAAAGGGTTTGAAGCTATTGAGTATGTCAGTGAACCTGTTGTAAGCCGGAGCATAAAACCGATTGATCCTCAAGAGGTTGCGAAGCTTGGTGAGGTTGTTTCAAAGTGGATTATGGCAGACCCGACGGCGAGATTCTTCCACGACAAGGAATCTGGTGAGTACCGATTAGATGGTATTGACCCTCTCCAGATTGAGATTCTTACTAAGAGAATTAACGAACAGGTAAAGATCATTGTGTCTGAACCAATCATTGTTTATCGTGAGAAGATGACCGAGAGAGGTGATGAGTTCCACACTAAGTCACCCAACGGGCACAACAGAATTCGAATGTATCTGGAACCACTAGATGAGAAGACAGTTGAACTCATTCGAAAGAAGAGAATCACTGCTGAAATGCCAGAACGTGAACGTGCAGCCATTCTCCGAGATGAGGCTGGTTGGGATTCAAAAGCGGCACGGAAGATTCTAGACATCTATCAATCGTCAATGTTAGTTGATGGGATGAGTGGTGTCCAAAGATTTGACCGAATCTACTCATACCTAGAAACTGTATTCAGAGAATTCATCGACGGTGGTCCAATCGCCAAGGAGCCTGTGATGGGTGTGAAGGTTACGCTAACTGATGCCACAGTCCACAATGACCCTGCGCATACTGGGTATAACGAAGTTACAACAATGGTCAGCGCTGGTCTGAATATGGGCTTTCTAACAGGCACACCAGGTCTCTTCGAACCTATCCTCAATGCTGATATCAAGACACCCCCCGACACACAGGGTGCAATCATCAAAGTTCTGACTGGTCACAGAGGTCAGATCGTTACAATTGAGGGCGAAGAAGATGTAGTCTCTATTAAGGGGACTCTACCCACAGCAGAAACCATTGGTATTGCTGACGAGTTCAGGAGTGCTGCGGCTGGTCGTAGTTTCTTTGGCTATCAGTTCCGAGGATTTGAATCTCTACCTAGCAAATTGCAGGAAGAGATCATCCTTGAGATTCGAGCTCGCAAGAAGATGCCTGAAGAGATGCCAAGCCTGAGCTCATGGAGCAGATGGATATACAAGCGAACCTAAACTGGTTCAGAGACGCAAGGGGCAGTTGGTTGATTGTCCCTTGTCATCGCTTTTTCTTTTAAAACATCCACTTGAGTGGATAGACTTTTGACTCACTTAGTATGATATCTATTCGATTAAGATGACGCTTGACCCTGTTGAACTTCTGAAGACCCTTGTCGCTTTTGACACGAGGAATAATGGTGATGTGAAACCGACACGAGAGTGTCCAGACTATATCACCAAGATCCTGAGTGAGTTTGGTTTTCATTCAGAGATTATAGAGTCAGAAGGATATTTGACCGCCTTTGCGAGACGGGGTCATGGCAAGTTCAAGATTCTTTTCCTTGCCCACTTTGATGTTGTCCCATTTGGTGATAGATGGGATACAGAACCACTGAAGCTAAAGGTTGATGGTGACAGGGCATTTGGAAGAGGGACTTCTGATGATAAGGGCAACATAGTTTCTCTCCTCCTACTTGCTGAGAAACTTGCCGAGTCAGATTTCCCATGCACCATTATGATTGCTGCCTCTGGTGACGAAGAGATTGGCGGGCGTCAGGGCGCCGGTGTTTTGAAGGAGTACATGACCAAGCAGGGTCTCTTCCCTGACTACATTGTTGTTGCAGATGGAATTGGGCAGGACATTATCCACCGGAGAAGGAACATCCTCCCAACTATTATCAAAGTGAAAGAAAGATTAGAGAAGATCAAAGGTAGGAAAGAAACTGTGCGGGTGGAAACTGATACCTATGGCACCAATACAAGGCACAGCGCCTACTTGCGATTTGGTGTTGATAGACATTCAATGATAGCTGCATCAAAGTATCTTTTCCTTCATCCCCAAACAGTGGTTGAGACTGTTCGGGGTCCATTTCTTAAAGGGAATGTTGTACCTGATTGGGTTGAGATGGATATCATACATCAGGATGAGTCAGGAAAAGAGATGTCTTATGACGCTGCACTGACTGATTTGATGAGAACATTACTTTCCGTTTCACAGATTGCATTCCCAACACAACCCTCCGATATGGGGACCAATATCTGTCCAAACGTTCTATCGAAAGAGAATGATCTCTGGACTCTCTATGTTGATATCCGATCTATGACGAATGATAGTGAGGCGGTTAAGGCTGCGTTCCAATCTTCCCTAAAGGATCGAGTTGATTTGTTCTCACTCAAGGTCCACGCAGGGATTGGCTATGTGGACTGTGACCCTGACTCCCGGCTCATCAAAGCAGCTAGATGGGCTCTTGAGAAGGAGGGCATACCCTATAGAATCCTCGAAGGGTTCGGAGCATCTGACTCTCGCTATTTTGCGGGTGAGGGTGCTGACCTCTTAGATTTTGGTCCCATAGGTGACAATGTTCATGGGGCAAATGAGTGGGTCTCAATAGAATCTCTGAAACAGAATGCCGAAGTCTTCCACACACTAATCGAGATTC
>JAGXOC010000157.1 GCA_019894665.1 Candidatus Thorarchaeota archaeon | reverse complement strand
GTGTTGAATGTAGATACTATGATTCAGAGTCAAGACGGTGCGATGGTGTGGGATCCTCTCAATACGGGCGAAAAATTCCGTTTCCAGATTATGTACCAAGGGGCAGAGAATGTGCGGTACGACTTCCACCAGCCCTGCTCTCATTTGTCTAGGTCAAGAATGAAGAGAAGCCAACAGACAACAAGAAAATCAGCTCTTCAGTGCTATTAGCATACCGCACGGACCAATCAGGTTTTAACCCGTGAGGAGAAAGGGGGTGTGAGCTTCGATGACTGGTAGAACATGTCCCACAGAAAGAAACAAGGAACGATGCGGGTGTTCTTATCCTGGATGCCCAAGAAAGGGCTATTGTTGTGATTGTATTGATTATCACTGGAAACACCAAGAAGTCCCAGGGTGTCTCTTTCCTCCAGAGGCTGAGAGAACGTATGATAGGTCTCTAGAGTATTTCTTAGATGTCTGGAACAAGAAGCTCGGTAAGAAGTGATTCTTCTAGCAAAAAACTAAGTGCATCCTCTGCCAAGGTAATCCTGGGTATGTCAGTTTGAAGCGGTGGCACAATGGACTGTTATTAATGGTCAGTAGCTTTATTGTCTGGTTATTGGCTACTCCACTTCGATTTTGGTATGTAATTGACATGCATCCTGAGCTTGGAATTGGGGAACCAATATGGGTGATTGATCCAATTGGGTTTATGATTATCTCAGCCCCATTAGGACTGGTATTTTTTATTGGACTCCTAGCAGTCTATGGCGATTTACTTCCTAAAGAGGAGTAGGTGGCAAACAGAAGTCCTTAAGTGTCGAACAACAAAATCGAGTTTGGGGCGCGTTGTCTAGTCTGGATAGGGCGCCAGCCTTCGAAGTTGGATGTCGCAGGTTCGAATCCTGCCGCGCCCGCCAAATTCTAGATTTAGTCACTTTCAAAGAGCTTTCGCATCTTCTCTTCTGTTGGATTCTTGACAACACCTCTGTCGGTGATTATTGCATCCACCAGATCAGGAGGAGTCATATCAAATGCAGGATTGTACACTTTTGCATCGGGAACTGTGACATATTGTCCATTAATCATACGAATCTCATCAGGATCACGTTCCTCAATGACTACATCCTCAGGATCTGTTACCATGTCAATCGTTGATATTGGAACCACAGAATAGAATGGTATTTTGTGATATTTTGCTGTGATTGCCATGGTGTATGTTCCTATCTTGTTGATCACATGACCTGTTCGTAAGATCCTATCAGCACCCACCACACAGCAGTCAACTCTCCCTTCACGGAATACTGTGCCAATCATTCCGTCGGTTATCAGAGTCGTATCGATGCCATCTTCCATGAACTCGAACACTGTAAGTTTTGCACCTTGCTGTCTGGGTCTGGTTTCTGCAGCATACACCTTGATGTTGCCATCATATTTTTCATGAGCAACTCTGACTACTGCACCTACAGTACCAAGATGAACAGTGGCAAGAGAACCAGCGTTACATATTGTCTGTATTGTATAACCCGGTTTAATGAGCGAAAGTGCTTGTTCACCCATATTCCTGCTCATCCGGACATCTTCCTCAGCAATCTCTTTGGCCTCTTCAACTAACCTCTGTACAATATCATCAACACTACCCTCTGCGGTTTTTGCGACCTCTAACATTCGAGCTGTGGCCCATGTTAGATTGAACGCAGTTGGTCTTGTGTTCAATGTGACTGCAGCATTCTCAAGATACTCCATCAGGTCTCCAGTCGTTCTGGCTTTGCTCTCAATTGCAGCTAATGCCATGCCCATTCCTGCAGCTGCACCAATTGCAGGTGCACCACGAATTTCCATTATTTTGATTGACTTCGCGATACGCTCGTGACTTGTTGTTATGATGTGTTCCAGAGTCAGTGGAAGCTTTGTCTGATCTACAAGACGTACTTCTGACGTATCATCCAGCCATTCAATAGTTCGAAACATCTCTCTATCCTCTCAAGTATTCTTTCAGTACACGTTCTAGACTGATGATTGTTTTGTCAACAACCTCTTGAACCTCTGGTGTTAAGCCCTCACCGAACTGTATACTTTTCGGCTGAATGCCAATTAGTATTGTTTGGCCACCAGTTTCTTGTTCTAGGTACATCATTAGAAATGATAATGGCATACTATGTGTGCTGATATTGACCCCACCAATGCGGTCTTTGGTGATGAGTTCGGTGTGTCCTGGAGATTTACCCATATCCGCTGCATCAACCATGATTACTCTTTCAGCACCGAACTCAGCCAATGGTCGTGCAAACCCTTCAGGAACGGATCCCACATTCTCAATCATCACCCTGGGGTCATCTATGCTGAGCTTTTCAATGATGTAGAGACCAAGTCCATCATCTGACCGCAGGTCATTTCCAATGCCGAGGATTGCAATCTTATTGGCACCGGTGATGAAGGTCCTCAGCTCATCCTCGAAGCTGTTGTTTAACACAACACGAGTTCATTCTGAATGGGCTATAGTTCTTGTGGCTCGTCGAAGGGTTTTTCACAAGAATGACGAGGCTAGACCAAGCAGGCGAGATGTAATTGACAGGTAAAGATGACAACTTTTCCGAACAGGAAGCATCTGAAGATGTTGAAGAACTTGAAGTGGAAGAAGAAGTCGTAGAAGAACCTGCAGAGGCAATTTTTGAGAATGGTAAGGGGTATGTGGGCAGTGAAGATGCTGATAGAATCTCGCAACAAGGGTTCTATGGAAATCGGATTGATAATAATAGACTCGAACTAGAACCCGTGGAACTTTTGCACCTTATTGAACGAAAAAGACTAGTTGTGAGAAAACCTGATGGAGAAACCATTGGACCAGATTATATTGTGAGTGAACTACTAGATGAGGATCCTGACCTTTGGACTCGATATCTTGTGTTTAGAGACCTCAGAAGTAGAGGTTATGCAGTACGCCAAGGTTTTGGTAGTGGGATTGGATTTCGTGTCTACGCGCGTGGTGACAGACCAGGCGCAGCAAGTGCAAATCAACTAGTCTATGTTCTCAAAGAGGGTGCACCCATATCTCTAAGTGATTTAGATATGGTGACTCAAACAGCTGCTGGCTCACGGAAAGATCTAGTTTTTGCACTAGTAGACCAAAATGGTGAGGTTAACTTCTATCGAGTCGCTCAGGCTACTCTTCGAGACCGTGGAAGTGATGAAGATGGCGAACAATGAAGACAGTGATGAAATCCTAACTCTCAAGGCATTCTTCGATGAACAAACAATGAGTGTACATCTTGTAGAGTACAATCCACCCCGTGCCAAAAGAGGCGAACCTGGAAATTGGGAGTTAGTGGAACTCTCTGATAGAATTCTCACGTATGAGGAATTAGACACTCTTGCAGAAGCAATTCTTATAGCAGCGGAGAATGATAGTAATTCATTCATCGAGATTGAAGAAGAAGGAGCAGCTGTCGTTCAGCTGAGAAACCTCAGAATTGCAATTGCTAGACGTCCATTTGCTGACAAGATGGAGATTTCAGCAATTAGACCAATTGTAAAACTGAATCTTGACGATTACGAACTCAGCCCAAAGTTGATGAAAAGGTTGGAGTCTAGAGCTGAGGGAATTCTGGTATCTGGATCACCCGGTTCAGGTAAGAGTACCTTTGCTGCAGCTTTAGCCGAGTTTTATGGTGGCAAGGGTAATGTTGTGAAGACTCTAGAACAGCCAAGAGACCTCCAGGTAGATGAATCAATAGTTCAATATGGACCTCTTGATGGGAGTATGGAGAAAGCTGCAGATATACTACTCTTGGTTCGTCCGGATTTCGTCATCTACGATGAGCTCCGGAAAAACTCAGATTTTCAAGCTTATGCGGATCTCCGTTCAGCAGGAGTAGGAATGGTCGGAGTTGTACATGCAGGTTCAGCCATTGATGCTCTCCAGAGACTGCTTCTTGGTGGTCGTGTGGAGCTGGGACAAGTGCCAAGCACTGTTGACACTATAGTGCATATTGAAGATGGACAGGTTTCCAAAGTATCAGCTCTGTCACTAAAAGTGAAACTTCCAACGGGTATGGGTGGTACACAGAGGGACTTAGCTAGACCCGTTGTAGAAGTACGCGAATTTGAACGAGGTGTGTTAGAGTACGAGATGTTCACCTTTGGAGGAGAAAAAGTTGTTTTACCAGTGAGAGGTGGTAGTGCACCCACTATGAGGGGTGGCAAACGCCCTGCAAAGGATCGAGGCGCTCCTGGAGAAACTGTGCCAGTTTCAGTGAGTTATAGCAACAAAAAAGTCACAATTTACACTGGAAGAAAGTACTCGAAACAGAGAATCGAACTATTTGCTGGAGATCAGTACTTGTTCACCACCGTAGTTGGTCGAAACGGAGAAAGCTCAATTCGAATAAAGACCAGACAAGGCGTTATGCTTGTTGATGCGATGGAAGAGGGAACTACTATCACTGGAAAGGTTGCCCAGTGAATTTAAACTCTGCAAAAGCTTTAACATCTGACTACTCACACGCTCAAGTTCAAGGGCCCGTGGCCTAGCCTGGATAGGGCACTAGCCTCCTATTGATAGAATATCTATCTGGAGTAAGTTAGTAATCCCCGGTTCGAATCCGGGCGGGCCCGCCACTTCTTACTGTCACGCCGCAATATCCAAATCCTACGATGTTATTGCTAAATATGGAGATAAATGGATGAGTGATGAAGATCACCCGCCGAATGATTTCTTACCTGGGTTAGACCTGAGCGAGGCTTTCTATGAAGAAGCCGTGAAACCTGTCATAGACAAACACTTCCCAGAACTTGTCTATTCAGCCGCTCGAATAGGACATGGGTCTGATGTTTTGGGTTATGATACAGCAC
>JAGXOC010000156.1 GCA_019894665.1 Candidatus Thorarchaeota archaeon | reverse complement strand
TTAGTAGGACCTTTAGTTGCACTTGCAGCCATTGCCATAGCAATAACACTCTCGCTCTCATGGTTCACATGGGAAGGTAATGCTCTCAGCGATCTTGGAAATTATAACAACGGTCTACCTGCAGCCATCGTATTCAATGTGGGACTTGTTCTGACTGGGATACTACTCTTGATATTCACATATTCCTTCACCCGGGCAATTACCGATCTTCCAACAAAGATTGGATTGATTCCCTTCTTCATCGCATTGTGCTTTCTTATTGGGATAGGTGTGTTATCGGAGAACGCAGGGGACATTCACTTCACCGTATCCGTTGGATTTTTCAGCAGCTTTCCATTTGCCATGTGGTTTGTGGGTCTTGGATTTTTAAGATTCCGGAAATTCTGGTGGTTCTCATTAATCTCATTCATCATGCCATTCTTCTCAATTTTCATGTGGACCTCATGGTACGGAGGTGTGTTCCCCCTCTGGACTGGTAATGCAATACCTGAGATCACCACTGCGTTCACAGGAATAGGTTGGCTCTGGCTCATTTGGTTACTCTATCACAAGGGCGACCTGGCAGTCATTACTGAATGAAATTGCAGAACGACGAGGGGCAATTGCATACACTATTGATTGATTATACCGAAAGTTGATATTCGCTCACAACATTGAGGTGCAGAGGGAGAGTCTTCGCAATCGGCGCATCATTTGAAAGTCTGGTATTGCTTGTTGAAATCGGGTCCATAGCGACTCTAATTGTTCTAGGTCTGGCCATTTGGAGAAGTGTCCTATCAGGTAATCTTAAGACGAGTCTAATTAGAAGAAAACCACTGTTACTACCAGCGCTAGTATTTACAATCACCATCATAGTCGCAGCGACGTCAATACCACTCCCAATGTCAGTGTATCATGGACCGAATCAGCTTCAAGGTTCCACTTCGTTTACTAGAACCTACAGAGTATATGAAGCAGGAGCCTATGAAGCAGATACATTGGTGAGAATTAATAGAGGGTTGGAATCAAGTGAGAGGTTGGAGTTCAATGCATATTTTGCTCAAAATGATTCTGTAATCCATACTTTGTTCATCAACATGACAAACGATATACTTGACGTATATACGGAAGTGACCCGAAGCATAAGCTTGGAACCAGGAATATACGATGTGACATGCAATAGTACGTGTTTTTTCAACGATATTGAGCAAGAAGAAGAGTATGTTGGGATTCTCATATATCAACCACTTACATCAGCATTCATTCCAGAAATCACTGAATGGAGCACGTATCGATTCGTTCTTGGATTCGCCTGTTTCTTCCTTGTTTTGGGAGGAGTATGTATCGGTAGAGAAGACAGGACAAGAAGAAGTGAAGAGAAGATAGATCAAGAACCACCGAGAGAGGGAGAGGTCGATGGTAGGAGACTTGGTTGGTGAATCTCATTCGACGCGAATCGGAATTTCTAATAGTGAAAATGTGTCTATGTTAACTAGGTATTCGTGGGAAACTCGAGGGGTATGACATGAGAAAAGTCATTGTCGCTGCAATTCTCCTTCTTCTGATGTCGATTTATATGGTCGATTTTGCAAAAGGAGAGGATATGGGCTATGTTCCAGCTCAAGGCAATCCGCAGGAAACTGGAGAACTATTACCCGACCCTAATCTTCTCTTGGAGCCGGATGTAGAGATTGGTGATTACTCTCCTGAATTTAGTTATGATTATGAGTTACAAGGCGATAGTGGAAGGGTGAATCTGACTTGGACACACACCCCGGGCCACCACCCATGGTATAGCTATGTGCCATATTTTGCATACTCTCAGTGTGATGAGTTTGCCCGTATGAAACAGGAGTTCACTTGGGAGTATAATCAAACCCCAGTGACTCTGAGCGTTTCAGCTTCAGTTCAAATCACTTGTACTGGAGATTTTGAAATCCAGGAGAACGGAGATGATATGTATGCAATCTGGTTCTGGATTGGAGTCCCAGGAGGCTCTTATGCGGGCAGAATCAAGATGATTGATGACCTCAAGGGGGGACAGAACTATGACATTGAATTCCTTCTGCCGAATTACCAAGCAGAACAATACTTTGCGGGGTCAGTCTCAGAAGGAGGATTACAGATGTATCCTCATGACAATTACACCATGCTTGTGGGACTTATTCCAACAGAACAATTTGTAGGGTATTATGGAGGATCAGAATATTGGAATGTCTATGATGGGTCCGTCACAGCTTCAATCAACCATTTCTCAATCAAAGCGCTGTTAGATGTGGAAGATCTAACACCTTCACTGATAACTCCGAAATTCAATACTACATCATTGTGGAATGAATCATATTATGGAGTTGGTCTTGAGCCGATGGGTCAGAGCTCGTTTGTATATCTCAGCGCCAAGTCATATTCCGGTGAGGTCATTCTTGGAAAAATGACATCAGAACACAATCCCATTTGGAACATTACTCCTTCGTCTATTGGTTTCGCCACTATACCCGTCATTGATGTAGTCGATAATAACGTGTTCATATTTTCAACCAACCTATCAACAGATACGGTATCCTTGTTTTTGACAAAGCTAGATTCTCAAGGGCTAGAACTTTGGAACACATCGGTTACTCTCTTCGGTTATGATATGCCAATACTCCTCGATGTAGCACCTTCAGGTTCAATCTACCTTCTCTCATTCTCCCTAAATTACGAAGACATACCACTCATGGAGGACTTGGAGCTAATTTACAGCCTTGTTCGTCTTGATTCTCAAGGGAACAAACTTTGGAACAGAACTCTACTGAATCTCACCTATGAGGAATATGTAACCTTTCTCGTAAGCTCTGAGTTTCCTATGGGACTCGGCTGCTATGGTGATGATGTCTATGTAGGTATACCTCACGCGGTACTACGATACGATTCCAGTGGTAATGAAGTATGGACTATCCCACACGATTATGCTGCATTCTGTTCAGATCCATATGGTGGTTTCTACACATGTGAAAGAATGCTAAATGATGAATTTCGGATATCAAAGTGGGGTACAGAAGGATCAGTTCGCTGGACTAAATCTCTAAGTCTCGACTATGGATCGGGATGGCGAGACTTTCCATTGGTGGGAAGAATGGAAGTCGGTCCAGACCAGTTGCTCTATGTGGAATTAGAGTATATGCACGTAAATCATGTGATGACGATCACTAGGATTACGCGTTCAGGTCAAATACATTCTCAAGATACGATTTTTGACTTGGCAGATACAGAGGCCTATGGTCCAAACTACTGGAAACCTTTCATTTCAGATATTGCGGTTACTGGAGATGGTCTAGTACATCTAGCAGTCTTGAACAACTCTGTCTCATCGTATCCATATTATGGTCTGATCGATTATGCTCCAGCAAACGTGCTCCTAACCTACGAGCTTTCTGGACCTTTTATCTTCACAATGAGCCCTGAGTCTCTGATAATCACAGGAGTCGCAACGCTCATCTTTGGAGGAATTGCGTGGGATCATTTCATTAGACGACGGACAAGACCTGAAGAAATACTTCCTGAACAAGAGGAAATTGACCCATGGGATTTTCTAATGGGAGACACTGAAGACAAGTAGTACGAAGTCCAATCGGAACAACTAATACACTGATGACTCCATCAAGCGAAGCTGCTACCAGAATTCAACCCCGCAGGTGTTTCGCAAAATGACAGATGATTCACATCCATCAGCTACCTCCAGTTATAGATGGGTCATCTTGGCACTTGCCTGGCTTGTCTATTTCGCATTTGGTTTGATTCTTGCATCGATACCTCCACTTGTGAATGTCATCGCCGCAGATCTCGGATTGACTTACTCGGAAATGGGAGTTATTCTTGGTAGTGTCATCCTGATGTATATCCCTCTTGCTGTTCCTGCAGGTATTGGCATCGATCGTTTCGGGCAGAAGAAGGCGATTGCATTAGGACTCCTCCTTGTGTCAATCTCAGCAATTTTACGCTCCTTTGTATTTAGTTTTGAAACCCTTTTTCTGGTGGTATTCCTTTTCGGATTTGGCGGCCCAACAATCTCTGTTGGTCTAGCTAAAGTTGTCGCTTCATCTTTCAAAGGGAAAGAACGCGGACTTGCCTCAGGGATTTACATGACTGGAGCTGTGGTTGGCTCTGCATCAGCACTTGCATTGTCTAATTCCATCATTCTACCATTAGTTGGTACTTGGCGCAATGTGTTTTCTTTTTATGGAATCATAGGGTTCCTCGTCGCTTTTGCTTGGATTTTACTTGCACGTGAATCAACTAGTGGTCCAGAACAGAGCAACATAATTCTCTCGATGAGAAAGATGCTTAGATCTTTACTAGGTCATAAACATGTCTGGATAGTTGCCATAATTGGTTCGTCATCCTTTCTTGTCTTCTACGGATTCGGGAACTGGCTACCAACTCTATTAGAGGAAAAAGGAATGAGTCCAGTGGACGCAGGTTTGTTTGCTTCAATACCCACATGGCTCGGACTATTAGGGAGTGGAATCATCCCAGGAGTAACCAAAGCTGGTCAAAGAAGACCAATAATTGTAGCACTGTTACTTATTGAGGGTATCAGTATGTACATCGTCGGAATAACTTCCGGATCATTCCTACTGGCCTCATTAATCGTCTTTGGGATCGTCAGTGGTGCGATCATGCCACTAATGCTAGTCGTCATGATGGATCTACCTAGCGTGGGAGCTGAATACACGGGGATTGCTAGTGGTCTTTTCTTCTCAATAGGAGGGTCGATGGGCTTCATCGGACCTATTTTGGTGGGATATCTAACAGACCTCACTAGCAGTTTCATACCAGCTTTGATCCTACTAGCTATTGTTGTTGAAGCAATGATTGTGCTCACATTGTTTCTAAAAGAGAATTGAATCTCAACGTTGGATTAAATGAAGTGTGCAGATTTGTTAGATGTATAATACCTCAATTCGGTAGT
>JAGXOC010000155.1 GCA_019894665.1 Candidatus Thorarchaeota archaeon | reverse complement strand
CTTAAGCTGTTGTCCTACAGACCTTCTGAACGCTCTTTTAAGGCGCAAAATCAAGATCTCAGATAATTCGACATTTGTGTTGACACGCATGGAAAAGATGAAAAGGAGTGCACGATTCTCTGTACTTCAAGCCGAGGTAGCCAAGCCCGGTTCACGGCGATAGCCTGGAATCGACAGTTGTCTTTGCGACAATCGCGCAGACAGCTATTCTCCAATAGGAGGCATGAGTTCGAATCTCATCCTCGGCGCCATCCTCATTCTCACGTCTTGATACTAAACTACTTGCCAGTAGTGTTGGGATTTGCAAGGTAAGACATCTCTCCAACATAGCTGATGCCCATCATTTCTCTGACACGGGCTGGTTCCTGGGTATGCCCTAGAACCCAAGAAAGCTTCACTAATGCCGCTTCGGAGGTCATATCGTGTGCACTCATGGCTCCGACATCCATTGCAGCCCTTCCGACCTCGTAGATGGAGAGGTCAGCTTGCCCAAATGCGCACTGTGAACTCACCACAACAAAACAACCTTGGTCTATTGCTTGAAGGATCCCTTCGGTGAGGGAGTTCTCATTTGTGGGAATGTTTCCTGATCCGAATCCCTCAATGATGATCCCATGAAAGCCCATGTCCACAATACGGGCTAAAGTCTGGGGAGGGAGTCCAGGAAACACTTTGAGTAAAAATACACTGTCGTCAAGTCGGCTGTCAAATCGCGGAGTCAAACTATGATCACGTTTCTTGCGACCATCATAGAGAACGATGTCACGTGCGAGAATACCTATTGGAGAAGGGTCCATGGAATCGAACGCATCATAGGAGTTCACTCTTACCTTCTTTGTTCTCGTTGCCCTATGGATCTCACCATTAAACACAATGCAGGTCTCTCCGAGGTTTCCGAAGGCAGCCACTCGTATCGCATCCAGAAGATTCCTTGGTCCATCACTCCATGGTACTGATGCCGGAATTTGAGCCCCGGTGAAAACTATTGGTCTTCCAAAATCTTGGACCATAAAACTGACTGCTGCGGCCGAATAGGTCATTGTATCAGTTCCATGAGTAACAACAATACCTTGAAGGTCAGGTATCTCCTCGCTAACCTCTTTGATTGAGCTTGCTAATGTCTGCCAATGATGTGGTTGTGCGTTTGCAGAATCCAGCTGATACAATTCTCTCTGAATTACCTCAACATTGCCCATACCTTTTGGAAGACGATCTAGCAATTTTTCCACCGAGAGACCTGGACGAAGCGCATGAGTACTAGGATCGTAAATGCTTGAAATCGTTCCACCTGTTGTGATAAGGCAGACTTTGATTGTTCCTTCTGATCTCAGAGTATTTCACCTACATCCAGATTCGTAGAATAGGATTTATCCGTGTTGTGATAAGTGGTAGTGAGTGGTGATTGTAGGTGTACGACCTGACAGTGGTTGGTGGAGGTCCAGCAGGCGCAACATGCGCACGTATTGCAGCCGAAGCAGGATTAGATGTGGTACTGCTCGAAATGGCACATCACCCAAGAGAGAAGCCATGTGGGGGTGCGCTTGGACCGCAGGCAGTTCAAAGTCTTGATCTTGACATTTCGTCTGTAATTGAACGAACATTTAATGCGGCAATTGTACGTACTCCTTCAGGGAAGAAAGTTACATTGACCAGTGAGGGGCTCATAGGTCACATAGTGACCCGTAGCGAGTTTGATTCATATCTTCTTCAGAAAGCAGCAGATGCTGGCGTGGAGGTAGTCCAGGGAGTTGAGGTGGTTGGATTGGAACAACTGCGCTCTGGGACAAGAGCACTGGCTGTTGGAGACTCGTACAAATCTCACCTTCTTGTGGGAGCCGATGGAGTAAATGGTATCGTTGCTAGAGAACTTGGTGTTCGTACTAAATGGTCACCAGAGCAGATTGCGTTATGCTATTCTGCGAATGTACCAATGAGCTCTAATGATGTCGAGGCTGTGATGATGAAGCATGGCGCTGATGAGGCACCTGCAATAGAGTTGTACTTTGGTCTAGTATCGTGGGGCTACGGTTGGTGTTTTCCCAAGAAAAACGGTCTCAATATCGGAATAGGGTGTCGAGTGGATAAACAGGAAAACCTCCAGCAGACATGGGAAAAATTCATCGCAATAATTGAGGGAGAGAAACGAATCGAACTTGATGTTTCAAACAGAGTGTCTTACAGGGTTCCGCTAGGGGATAAACTGAATCGCTGTATCGCGCGGAGAGGCATGTTGATCGGAGATGCCGCAGGCCTAGTTTCTCCATTCACAGGGGAGGGAATATCCTATGCAATACAGTCTGGAGCTCTGGCTGCAAAGGTTGCGTCTGAAGCAGTCGAATCAAAATCACCACTTCACATAGCGGAATATGACAACCAATTGAAGAAGACCATAGGACGGGAGTTGATGGACACCAGATGGCTGACTGGGATTCTCAACAAATCGCATAAACATATGGAATTGATGTTCCAAATTGTTGCAGAGGATCCAGTGATGCAGATGCACATGACTGACATCGTGTCTCGAGTCACAACATTGTCTGATGTCAGGGTCCAAATCGTAAAGCGACTTCTCTCCAAGCATCCTTTGAAGGCCCTTAGATTAGGATTGAGGGGGTAGTTCAAAGACCAGGAGGTTTTACAATGACCGCTGAGCCGTCCTTACCTACCTGTATCCTCATGAGATCACGGGCCAACACCGAGTTTGAAAAGACCGGTAGCGCCTCACCAATCACTTCCTCTCCATCATAGTATCTAGGACTGTAGTGAGTCAACACCAGTAACTTCACGCCTGATTCTTTTGCCAGATTTGCAACCGCGGCTGCTGTCGAGTGACCTCGTTCCTCAGCAAGGATTGCGTGTTCGGAGGTATACATAGCCTCGCATATCAGAACATCTGCACCAGTCGCTGCTTTCCTGAGCTCCTCACACGGTCTACTGTCTCCGGAGTAGACTATCTTCAAAGGTGGTGGACTGGGATCAGTGACATCCTTTGGTGAGACCATTGTACCATCTTCAAGTTCTATAGATTTGCCAGATGCCAGTGTCTTCCAAAGGGGTCCTTCAGGCACACCATGATCTTTTGCCTTGGAAGGGAGGAATCGTCCAGTTGAACGAGCCCATGCAATCTCATAACCTAGGGCAAAACCACGATGATCAACTTCGAAGGCACGGACAGTTAGATCTTTTTCATTGAAGATTTCACCGGGACTAATAGCATGAACAGCGGTCTCGAAGGTCGTTCCAAGATTGATTGTCGACTGGCTTACTTTGACGTAATCGATTAGCTCTTTGGGTCCATAGATGTTCAGAGGTTTTATCCTGCCAAGAAGAGAGAATCTCAACAAGAGACCTGGCAGACCTAAGACGTGGTCTGCATGAAGGTGGGAGACGAAGATGGACATCTTCTTGTTGAGTCCAAGTTGTGCTTTCTCGTATTGTCTCTGGACATCTTCACCAGCATCAAAAAGCAGCACCCACCCTTCGTAACGAATAGCTATAGCAGGCTGGTTTCTCTTTTCTGTTGGAATTGACCCACCAGAACCCAAGAAGATTATCTCAATCATGAGTCACTCATGAAAACGACTAACACCATACAAGATTAGGGTTGTGTCGCTGATTGTTCTACGCCAAATCAAGCGGGATATCAGTGGGGGATGCCTCTCTGCGAACTACACTATATGTCAACGCATCAAAATACTTTGAAACATCCCATTTCCATCTGGCACCCCGTCTATCGTACATTGATGCGACTTTGGTTGATTGGCCTGTGCCGGCGGCAACAACGTGAGCACTGTAATCATGGATTTTTGAGGTCTCATCATTGAGCACATCTATCAAATTGCGACCAGAACCAGCAGGTAGAGCTGATACTAGTAGGACCTTCTTCTCTGATGGGTCTTCAATATTCTGGATTCTGCTCTGATAGGTTATTGGCAGATGGTTCCATGCAGTGATGATATCGCCAGAACATTCAGGGCTCAGAAAACAGACTACGCGATCGCTGAGGCGGGGGATATTCACTCGTGCCCTAGGCAAAATAACTCGATTTTTGATTAGCTGAGACCGTTTTCTAAATGCAGTAGAGGGGGATAACCCAGTAGAAGCAACGATGTCATTGCCAGTGCTATTAAATCCATCAACAAGAGCGTCGATTATCTTGACATCTGCATAGGTGAATCGATTTGGTGTCTGTGGGGAGGGTGTAGCAACATCAGCCAGTAGTAATGGGTCGCCTCCCTTGCGTAACATCAGACGAAGATGTAACAAGTCAAGATTCCAGCCGTTCTGGGCATTGAAGTATCGACCACTGAAGAAGGGCCTTCCATCTGAGAGAGCCCATACAGATGCACCACCTGTGCTTCCTCGGAAAGAGCGTATTGTATCTAGAAGTTCTGCCCTCTTTTGGTGGGGTATTGTGGCAACAACCAAGACCAGAGGAGAGTAGCCATCAACCATGAGGTTTTTTTGTACATAAGGACCTGAGAGAACCAAAGAAGGAGACTCGAAAATTATCAGGACTCGTTCAAGCCCAAGTTTATGCGTGTTCAGCATTCCGACTGTTCTTAGAACTCCTGAATCACTAAGTCGTTTTTGAGCCCTTCTAGTTTGAGCATAGCTCAACTTTGCTCCAGTGGCTAGAGAGTTCAGAGTAGCCCCTGGATTTTTGAGGGCAACCTCAAGAAACGGAAGCTCAGTCCTCGATAGACGAGATATATTCTCTTCCCAGAGATTGACAATTAGACTCGTGATATCTCTCTGTGATATTATTGACACTCCACCTAGATTAACTACTTCTTCTAGTCTGCGAGTCAAAAGAGAGTGTAAACTTCCCCTGTAAGAAGTGACCATTTTACGCAACAGCTCGAATTCAGCATCTGTTTGAGAAACTTGTAACTGTCCTCCCTCTTCGAAAATTTTCACGAAACGCAAGATAGCAGTTGCACTAGGTGAGAGTTTGCTTTCGAATTTCGGACGTTCCTCCTCAGGCATTACGGTTTCATCCTGGC
>JAGXOC010000154.1 GCA_019894665.1 Candidatus Thorarchaeota archaeon | reverse complement strand
GACGTGGATTTCGATACAGATGGCAAGGCTAGCTTAATTGTCGGTGGAGGTCTTGTTGAAGAGACACTCGAGTCTGTCGGTCTGAAATCTGATGTAGATATTTTAGTGCCCAGTGGACATATTACCGCCATCAGAGGCAAGATCATCCTGAGTGTATCAAAGGATGATCTCCAACTCACAATGGATAAGGCACTCGAGAATCCAGAGGTCAGGAAAGCTAAGGCTCTTCCCGCCGATAAGCGAGCAGCAGTAAAAGTACGCCTATACTATTGATTCAGTGATTTCCATTACTGACGAACACCAGCTGTTGCCCATCAGTTCAGTCGTAAGAAGATATGCTATCAAACAAGATGGTTGCAATGGTTAAACTTGCCCTCCTAAATCTCCTCTTCCTCATCACACCATTGATCACTTTGAGGAATTTCCTCGACACCAAGCTCTTTCAAGCGATTCGATAGTTTCTCTATTTCTTCAGTCTTGCTAGTTTCAGTAGATAAGACGTGGAAATTAGTGAGAGTCTGGACAAGTCCCTTTTGATATACTCGAGGTTCCTTAGACATCAGATTCTCACTGATCGATAATGCTTCTTGATACACTTTCTCTGCTTCTGCAGGTTGGTTCATCCTCCAAAGTAGGATTCCAAGATTGTTCAAGACTCTCGGTAGACCCGGAAGAAAGTAATCTGTTGATTTGTCCACCAATTGTCTACGGATTCTAAGGGACTCTCGAAACAAGTTTTCAGCTTCCGAATGTCTTTCAGTTTCTATCATCAGAACACCCAAGTTGCTGAGTGTTATCGCTAACTCTGAAAGGAACAGCAGATTCTCTGGAAACTCTTGTGTCAACTTTCGTTTAATCTCTAGTGCTTCCGTGAGAGTTTTCTCCGATTCAGAGAACCTATCAGTATGTTTCAGGACTATAGAGTAGTTGTTTAGAATCCTAGCCCTAACAGATGCTTTAGAATAACCTCGCAAACTATCCCTGCTTTCCTGTTCGATTAATACAATTGCCTCTTGATATTTTTCTTCAGACTCAGCAAGCCTGTCAATATGACTAAGAAGAATGGCGAGATTATTGAGAGCCTTGATTAGTACGGATCGAAATTCATTAGGGTATTTGTCTGAGGATTTTCTTAATGTTTCGAGTTCTTCTGTATGCGCTTCTTCAGCTTCTTCGTATCTACCAAGATGTCTAAGAAGGATAGCGAATTCATCGAGCGGCCAAACAACAACATCGCTATCTAGGCCTTCAGATGGTGCGTGCTGTTTTGCTATTTTGAGTGATTCTTTGAGCACCTCTTCAGCTTCTGAATATATACCAATCTTCCTCAGGAATGCTGCTAATATGACTAGATAGAAGGCCAAGCTTATCCAAGCCCCAGTGCTGTTAGGTTCTTGCTCATAAACATTCCTTGATAGTCTAAGTCCCTCTCTCAGGGCTTTCTCAGCTTCGATTGTTTTTCCAGATTTTTCAAGCCTATTATGCAGATTTACGAGAATAGAACTTTCAGAAGAAGGGTGTAGGGGACCGTCAAGTGCACTTCGAAGAGTCTCTTCTGCTTCTGCTATTCTGTCCATTCTTCCGTAAATGCGGGAAATCTCTGTATAGGTCACCGCAATATGATTCCAGACTACTACAGGTTCGAAATCAATCATTACTTTCTGATAATCATCTTTCAATGATAGAATTTCATTGAACCTCTCCATTGCTTCTTCGTAATGACCTAGAGCTACTAAGTGCGTACCAAAAAACCGGAGACGCGAAATATACATGAAAAAGTTCCACGGGTCCATCAATCTACCTTTGCTCTTTTCTTTCTCTTTGAATTTCCTAAAGGTCTCAAGACCTTCCCGATATTCACCGTCTGCTTCTATTGGCCTATTGGTCATATCAAGTAGAGATGCAAGGTTTTGCTGGGCTACCGCTAAATAGTCTAGATACTGATCTGCGTTATTCTTAGCGAGTTCTCTTGCATCCTCCAATGCGGCACGTATTGCCTGTTCTGCATCTGCATATCTGCCTAACCACATTAAGGACCATCCTTTTAGATCCAGAATGAAGAGCTTAGCTACATCCGTATTGATCTTGATTGCGTCAAATAGAACAATTAGTTTAGTCCAGCTGATATCAGCACGAATGTAAAATCTCTTGAGTTTCTCTAACGCTTTTTCAGGTGCGGCAACTGCTACAACTGATAGTGAAAGTCCGAGGAGCATGTAGTCGTCGTTTTCTTCTGATGCTTTCTCTAGAAGTCCAGCAGCCTCTTCAGTAATGACTTGAAGGCGATTTCCAAGCTCAGTTCTTACTAGTTCTTCAGCTAGATCATGCAATACAAAATTACCATCATCCCTCTCAATAACGAAACTCAGGTTGAGTAATGCATTCCACTGAACAGTCTTCATTTCGGGTGCTACGATATTCATAATTTCTCTATTGAAGAAGGGAAGAAGCCCCGCTTTGTCAACTAAACCAAGTAGGTCTTGAGCTTGGCTGAACAATCTTTTCCAGGTCTTTAATCGGACATCTTCTAGTGTTTCAGCTCTAAGACTCTCAATATCATCAACTGAAATATTACTTGTTTCAGACATGTCACAGATTGCGTCAACAACAAAAGGATTTCCCCCGCTCACACTTACGATTCTGTCTTGAAGGTCTTTGTCAGTAACTCCCCGAAGGTCGAGCATCTCGATGCAACTTTCTCTATCAAGCTCGGTAAGCTCTGTTTCTTCCAGCGTGAGTTCCTCTCGTTTTACTGCGGGTTTTCTGCCTGCCATTACACCCACGCAGTTCATGAGTGAGGATAGGAAAATGGACCAAAGTTCAGTTTGAGTGATTTTCTTTTCTTGATATTTCCACAGAGCGTCCTCTCCGTCAACATACTCGAAGTGGTCCAACAGGAATAGCATAGGAGTTACAATGTCTTTCCGATTGTTGATATCCTCCAAGAGTGCATCGATGTACAGGAACTCCGCATGTCGTGGCTCTTTCCATAGAATCTCCAGCAATCGCTCTATGTGATTTTTCCCTAATCGATCCTGAAGCCATTTACCGACTGTACTATATTTCCCCCTCAATTTTGGTGTAACCTTTGTTCCCACGGCACTGAGAGCGCTACCAATCGAAGCTAAGGACCCAATGAAAGGTATAGCCATCACAACATCCTTCGCCCATTCTCGACCCTCTTCCTTGACTGGTTCTACACCTTCAACAAAGCGCTGACGGATTTGCCAGAGAACATCGAATCTTTGAAGGTTTACTCCATGCAAAGCAGCTCCTTTAGCGAGAACATTGAGTCGATCATAAAATTCTGAATAGTGTTCGCAATCCACACGGATAGTCCGTTCTTTCGTTTTGATCCAATGTTTTAGGAGCGAGCTCTTGCCTATGCCGCCAATACCTTTCAGATGTAGAACCACGCTCTTCTTCTTACATCTGACTAGCGCATCGTTCATCCATTCGATATATTCTTCTCTGTCCACAAATACATCATCAGACGTCTCGTAGTGCTTGTACACACTCCTGACCTCACACGCAATGGAGTCCGTTAGTGAAGGTCATAGATAAGCTCGTCGGTCTCTGTTCTCTAGAGGTCAAGAAGGACTTCATCGATTTCCATCGGCTCGTTTGTTGTGAATCTGTCCTGGTAGGCACGAGGGTCTTTCTTCATCAAGATTTCAGAAATCCTAATCACTTCATTTACTGCTTTCTCAGCCTCAACCGTATCCCCTGATTGACGATGTAGAATATTGAGATTGTGGAGTACTGTTGCAATGTCTGGAAGGAACATGGATTCGGTCTTTTCAGCGAGATTTCTTAGCAATTGAAGCGATTCTTTCAAGCACTCCTTACTTTTCTGATGTCTATCAGTTTCGAGAAGAAGCACACCAAGATTGTTCAGAGTCCAAGCAAGATGTTTCGCGAACATCTCTGGAGATATTTTAACCAGCTTCTTTCTGATTTCTAGAGCCTTATTGTAGAAGTTTTCTGCTTCCGTCAGTTTATCCATGCTTTTGAGAAGAATACCATAATTGGTCAGGATTGTAGCAACTCGGTTTTGGACTTCTACATGTTCTGGAGAGTCACTTGAAAGATTCTTCAAAATTTCAAGTGCTTCTTTGTAGTAGTTTTCGGCATCGTTGAATTTCCCTGTTACCCGTAGCAATATTGCATAGTTGTTTAGACTATCAGCAATATCAGAACGAAATTGTATCGTAGATATTTCCCCCATAGACCTGAGCATCTTCAGAGAGGTTTTATGAGAAATTTCAGCTTTTGATAATCTACCAGTTTCTCTAAAGAGAACGCCCAAGTGACCATTAGCTAGAGCGAGAGTGTAGGGAGTTTCTTCTTTAGCGTATTCTTTCGTGAGTTGGAGAGCCTCATCAAACATATCTTCTGCCTCTGAATATCTGCCTGTTTGCATCATTAGTTTTCCAAGTACAAGAGCATAATCCAAGATGGCTATCCACTCAACTGATGGTTCCTTATCGTAAAGAACCATCCATAGATCTCGAGCTTTTCGCAGAGCGTCCTCCGCATCGAAGGGTCGATTTGTCTTTCGAAGAGCACGACACAAGTTTCCTAAAATCGTTGCTCTAAATACTGGGTCTAATTGCTGAAAAATGGGTGCTTCAACAATCTTCCTTGTTGTCAACTCGGCATCCAATGGTTTTCCTATTGATATCTGTACAACTGCAAGGGTTGATGAAACAAGATTTCCTGTAGTGTGTCGATTCCACCAAACATCTGACTCAGGTAATTCCTTGCTTAAGTCATACGCCTTTTGCAACATTACCTCTGCTTCCCTTAATCGATTTGTGCTCATTAGAAAAAGACCATAATGCCAACGAACACCCCAAGCCCCAAGAGTTCGAAGTAGCTCTAGTCTTGAACCTAATTGATTTGATGTTTCGAGTAGGTGAGTGCCGCAAGAGATACTTTCTCTGAAAGCGTCATCAGCTTCTTGCCCTCTTCCTAATCTTGCATAGAACTGTGCAAGATGATATAAAATTCGACTCACATAAAGTAAGTAATCATC
>JAGXOC010000153.1 GCA_019894665.1 Candidatus Thorarchaeota archaeon | reverse complement strand
GCACACTGCTGGTCACCACCACCTGCTACAACAGGTGTGCCCTCTTTGAGACCGGTTTCTTTGGAGGCGTGAGCTGTGATCTCGCCGACTCGCGTTCCTGGTTCAACCGGAGTAGGTAGTTTCTCCTCAGGAATTTCAAGAACATCGAGCATTCGTTCCGACCAAGTGCCTCCCCGAAGATCGAAGAGCATAGTTCTACTTGCATTTGAAAAATCAGTGGTCAACTCATCAGATAGACGATAGATCAGATAGTCATGAACGAGGAGGAACTTGTGTGCCTTTTTGAAGATAGACTCCTCGTTCTCCTTGATCCAGAGAAGTTTCGGAGCGGAGAAATAAGGGTCAACCGTAAGTCCAGTTATCGTGTAGACTTCATCTTCAGACATATGATTTAAAATCCAATCACACTGAGGCCCGGTCCTTCGATCTTGCCAGACAATAGCGTTTCGTAATGGTTTACCATCTTCATCAATCGGAACAATCGTTTCCCTCTGATTGGTTACACTTACTCCAACAACCTTCTCTGCACCAAGACCAGCATCAGCCATAGCCCTCTTGATTGTGTCACATGATGTCAACCACCAGCTCTCAGCATCTTGTTCCACCCATGACGGACGGGGATACATACTCTCGTATTCAGAGTATGCCGCACCTAAGACGGTCCCAGTCTTATTGAAGAGCATGGAGCGGACTCCAGTTGTACCTGCATCAATTGCTAAGACTATCTCAGTCATCAACAACACTGATACAGTCTAAGTAAAAGCCCCGATAAGAACACTTCGAGCAGAGTGTCAACGATAACTAAGTTCTGAGTCAATGACCTCTCTGATATCTCTTCGCGGTCCCACACATTCTATCTTGAATTTGTAGTCTTTCTTGAGTTTCTTCTCAAGACGCATTGCGTCCCCACGAGTTTTACGTTCAACCATGTAGACAACATACTTGGGTTTGTGCATCTTGAGATATGATGCAGATTTGGAATCTCCAGAGAGATGTTCTTGGAATCGTCTTGCAACATCATTGGTCATACCAGTGTAGTATGTTTCATCCTCGGTTTCAATGATGTAGACGAAATACATGAGTTGTCCAGAGGTGGTCGTTCTTGGTACGATATAGGCCTTTGCAGTACTTTGGAAAGGGTTAACAACTCGGAGTTCTATTGGCAGGATTGACCATGACGAAGAATGCTGTTGTCACTGGAGCTGCAGGTTTTATTGCAAGTCACCTTGTCGATCTGTTATTGGACAAAGGATTCTCAGTCATAGGCATAGATAACCTGAGAACGGGAAGTATTCAGAACTTGGTAGAACCTCTGAAAAACAGTAACTTCCAGTTACTCAAAGAGGATATCTGTAACAAGAGGTTCCCAGACCTTGTTAAGGAAGATATTGACGTTATATTCCATCTAGCTGCAATATCATCTGTGTTACTATCTGTTGAAAACCCCATTTTGGTCAACGATACTAATGTAGTGGGCACAGTCAACGTCTTGGAGATGGCTAGGAAACACGATGTTGAGAGATTCGTACTAAGCTCAAGCGCAGCAGTTTATGGAAACCCAGAATCACTTCCGGTGCGCGAGGAAACAGCCCTTAATCCTTTGAGCCCATATGCAGCGTCAAAGATCTCTGCAGAGATGTACAGCATCTCATACGGGAATCTGTATGGGATGACTCCAATCATATTTCGTTACTTCAACGTGTTTGGACCACGACAAGAAAATTCAGAATACAGTGGGGTGATTCCCATCTTCATCAATCAAGGGCTTCAGAACAATGACATTACAATTGAAGGAGATGGAAGACAGACAAGGAGTTTCATATTCGTTAATGATGTCGTAGAAGCAACCTATCTTGGCAGTCAGCTCAATGATGCTTCTGGTCAAATTCTAAACCTATCTGGAACTGATTCCATCAGGATTCTTGACCTCGCTCGTTTAATCAAGAACCGTATTCCGGACTCAACTTCTAACATAGTTCATCGTGATGCCCGTGAGGGAGATGTCAAGGACAGCATTGGGAGTATGGAGAGAACCTCAGAGGTCCTGGGATTCTCTCCCACTGTTCCCTTCGAATCCGGGCTTGACCGTACGGCCTCATGGTATAGATCGCACCTAGACTAGGTGATAGTCAAGAGCAGACTGATTTGATCCACCACACCATCATCAGTACGCAATACCACCAGCACAAGATACTGAGCCAGTACTATACCGGCAGGTAAGTATGCTGTCACTAGAGGTGTAGTTCCATAAAGGTCACCAGCACCAACCGTGCCAATGTCCAGAGTGAAAGTCTGGTTCCCAGGATTGATGAATACTGGGACATCAGATCCATGCCAGGATACTGAGAAGTTACTTGATGGAGTTACTACAATGTCTAGATAGAGATGTTGTGTCGTGTTCTCATTATTCCGCAATAGAGCAATGAGCCTCGCGAATTCTCCTGAGTCGATAGTGAGCGGAGTAAAGCTGAGACTCTCGAAACCAACTTCGCCAGCACTCACAATTGTCTGGTTAAGAAGCCCAAACATCTTGTAGTATGCCTCGACCACACCCGTACCAAGTTCTACACGGTCACCAGTCTCAACATCTACCAGACCAACGCCACCCAATTTCTGAATGACCCGATTCAGAGAACTCTCTACCTCAAGAAATACGGGAATCACGAAGAACAACTCTCCTCCCAGATGATAGAGCAACCGGTTTCCATACCGATACGAACCCCAGAGCTGGAGTTGCGTTCGCACCACATCGTTCGTTTCAAACGCTTGAACAGCGGCTGTAGGACCTAACCAGTCAGAGAATCCATCTTCACCGGCTTTATAGAACGTGAACCGACCAAAGTCTGTGTCACCACAACCCATGATGTAGATGCCCGCGAGATTATGCGCTGAAGCCAGCCTGAACTCGGCGTTGTGATAGGCTATGAAGCGTTCCACACCCTCAATGTTCATGATCACATATCTGGTGTCCCCTTCCTCTGGAGCCTGGTGAAAATCAATACCAGTACTCCACTTTTCACCCTCATCGACATGAAATATGTAGGCAACATTCAGCTGGCGTTCATAGAGATCTTCAGGCCATTTCAATTGGGACTGAAGCCAAGCTGGAGTTTCCTGCCAGTCATAGTAATCCCGATATGTGATATCTAGGAAGAGACCTTCGTCTGTCGAGGGAGCAGCATAGAACTGCATATCACCAGATTCTACACCCACTAGACAAACGCCCATGAACCGCATATAATTCTCATGTGCGTAACCAGTGGACAGGGGATAATCAATGTAGATTGATACCGCATAGAAGAGGTTTCCTGTGGGGTCTACTACGATGTATGGGTCTCTATCAACTGTCAGACCCTGTAGCATTATTGAGTCTACACGAGATAGAACATTTCGTTCCACTAGCATGTCCATGTCTCTACCAAGGTAGGACCAACCCTCTGGACCCATAGTGAGGATGTAGAAGAATGACTCGAAACCACTGAGTGTGTAATCAGGTGTTCCTCCGAAGGTAGCATTGCCAACCTCCTCAAAGTTAGGTACATTGACAAACACGACGTCACTGAAACCCAAACCTTCACCGTAGTACAAGTTTATGTCAGCACTCCGATTGAAAAGGGAAACAAGATTGTCACCCTCGACCAGCTCACCGCTGAACGCATCAAGAACCACGATACCTTCCGTGTGGGTGTAAAGGATATGTTGATTGATGAAACTAGTCCAGGTTGCGCTTGTATCAAATGTCAGAGGTGCGATCCAATATTCATGATCCTTTAGTAGTACAATATCCGAATCTGCAAGTTGCATCCAGTTCGTTCCTATCTGGTTCCGCATTCGTAGATAACTCGCAGTTTGGTCCCACTGTCTAACCTTGGTAAGTGATGCAACTTCAGATTCAGGAGTGGTATTAAACGTGAGATCATCTATTGATTTTACTTCGAAATCGCTCAATCCCGCGGCCCACGTTGTGATTTCAATTTCCTTATTTGTTTCCAGGTTAAATTTCCAATCGATATATTGATCTCCATTCATCTGGATTCCATAATATAAGCCCTGTATAACAGGAAGCATGACGACAATCACAATCAGAAAGCCTGCAACTACTGCAAAGGATTTCGTAGACCCACCCATTGGAATTAACCGTTCTATCTTAAGCCTGCGAAGCTCATTCGCAATATGCACACGGTCTTCCATGAGCAGGTTTACTCGCTTCCGATACTCTTCCGCAGTGGCGGATCCAGCCTCATACTCTTGACGGAGAGAGAGAAGTTCACCCTGCAATCTAGCCAGGTCGTCCTCAAGGGAGGTGATCTTACCTTTCAAACGTTGTCCAACATCACCGGACCGAGCTCGTACAGCCATGAAAACCACAGAACCTACAAGACATGCACCGAGCGCGATAATCATAGCCAGATAGCTCATCCAAGTTCCAGCATTGACAGTCCAAGTGGGTACATTGAGAATCTCAAGAATCAGTACCAGTGAAGCTACGAGGAGACCTTTGGAGATTACTACAAATATGTCACGTCGCTGTAACATCAAATCAGTAATGACACTGAGGCCAATTCTCACTGCTGTAGCAACTATTATTGTGGAGAAGATCCCCACATAGAGTTGATACGCCTCCATTGCAGGAATCAGACTCTGAATCGAGGCGGCACTAGTTCCTGGTGCAAATGGCAATGAAAACAGGGTTCCGAGTTGACCGGATGTTATCGAGATTGCTCCATCACCCATCAGCATCATCAGAAACGCTACATTTTGTCCAGTGACTGCATAGCCTCCAGTTGATACGTAATAGAGGAAGAATGCACCAATCAGAAGCAATCTCCATAGAACTCCAGATCTGATGTCCAATTTCTTCATATGTGTGCCTGTTTGTGAGAGAGCTGAAATGAAGGATAGTGATGTTGAACGCGTCCAGAGTGTGAATACAGCACTTAGGACTGCTAACAGAAGAGATGCTGTGAATACATTATTCTCTAATGTCCAAGTCTGCCAGAATCCTATACCGGCTTTCGCATCGAATGTAGTGTTGTAGATT
>JAGXOC010000152.1 GCA_019894665.1 Candidatus Thorarchaeota archaeon | reverse complement strand
AAGTCTAGCGCAACCTGAAACGCAACCTCTGCGTCTTTGATATTCCCCTCATCATAGAGTTTGCTCCCCATCTCATACCAAACTTCTGCATTCCTGGGATCATTTCCTGTTTCCTCAAGCTCTCTACTCAAGGTTTCTCGATTTGAACTATCCATCTCTTTTCCTCAGTACCTGCCTTCTATGACGATATGAAGATTGTTTCACGCTAATAATACTTCCAAAGACCAATAAACGAATACTGTTTCTTACTATCACACAATAATATGTTATACATCTATCACGAGGTGTGAGTGCTTGTGGAAGAAGATGAGTCTGACCTCGAAACAGCTTTCAAGGTTGTCGCTATCATGCAGACCATAGCAGAGGACCTTGATGAATCAAGTAAGAAGATGTGGCGAAAGATGCTCGGAATATCTGATGAACCACGAATTTCACCTAAAGGTAGTGAAAACCAGTCATCTAAGAATAATCCTGAATGATCTTCTCATGAATTCCTCTTATCGTGTTCCAGTTTCGTGTAGTAGCTGGAACTTCGAACTCGTTTTCTATCAATTTATTGGGTGCACCAAACCTTCCTCTATGTAAGAAAGTCTGACTAAACACTTCACCATTTCTCACGAGAAATATCTCTACATCATTGTTCCGTGCCCATAGGGGCAATTTGACCTCTTCTGATTGTCTGTGTGGGATGAAGGTGATGTACAATTTGCTCGAGTCAGCTTCCCTTCCTTTGAATGGATCAAGTTCTATGATTTCCCGGATTTGTGATGATGTTCGCAAATAGATCTCCAGATCTCGACCACTTAACTCAAACAATTCTCCCTTGACCTTTCTTACGATATCATCTGGCTTCATATCTGTTTCAAATAGAATGTTTCCGCTCGCTTTATAGCTTGAAACATTATCAAATCCAAGAAAAGTAAGTTTCTGACGAACGTCTACCATTTTCAGTAAATTACGGCCGCCAACATTGATTCCGCGCAAGAATACCACATACGATGTCATCATTGATCAATTGAAAATAACCCAATTTGTGATTTTAAAATGAGATGGCTTCTGTTAAATAGTGCCGGAATTGTCTTGCCGCATCAATGAGAGAAGTGAAAATCCGGTTGACCCCACCAGTCTGAACACTGGAGGGATGGACTACTATGCTATTCGAATCGTCGGCGCGAATGGTCGAACATCCTATATTGGTCCAATTTGGGTTTACAGCAACTGAGAAATGGACAAAAAAAGAGGGTTTCTATTGGGATGAATCTCACCAAATCTAATCGATTAGTTTAAGTTTCTCTCTGCTTTGATAAACATGTGGTTCAAATGGTGGGAAGTGAGAGTATCACCCGTTCTCTGAAACTAAAGCGATATCTGGTGGTCACAGCAATATGTGTAGTTCTTGTTTCTAGTGTGGCTATTGTAGATGTCACTTCAGCTGGATACGAGTACGATATAGACGAACCATCGTTCTCTCACGGATTTCCTGAAACAATATTCTTCTACAACATCAGTGAGGGTGTAACTGGAAACATATTCAGTTTCATTATAGAACTGCCAGCAAATCATTCTGGTCATCATCACATTGTGCCAAGGGCGATCTCCCTTCTCTTCTGGTTCAGGGATGCAAGTGATGGAAGCGATCTCTCAGATTTCATTATGGCTGTAGATGATACTTTTCCACAAAATAGCACCTTAAACATCAAAAGCCTTTGGATAAATCAGGTAGACAAGAGTGAGTTTGGTTGGTTTGCTCCGTCCCACCTGGAGATCGAGGTTAATGAAAGACCAGATGTGGATTCTGTGAGCATTGGTTCTGCAATCGAGATAATTCTAGTGAACTCATTTGGTGATGATTTCGATGCTCATGAGTTGAATGTTCAACTCGAAATGAATGTGACCTACTCTCGTTGGTGGTATGGTCTGTTAGTGAACCCTTTACATCAGACAGTTGAGTACATCTTCAATCTTCCAGACGATGGAATTGCTACTGTTCAATCATTGGAATTCGGACTGTAATTCAACATATTTCATCTGGGATTAATGCACACCTTTGGTGGGTCGGGCAAGATTCGAACTTGCGACGTGTTGCATTGCTATTGCGTTGTATGTATATTTTATATAGGGTGTCCAATATATCGGATATCCAATAAATGGTGACAATTATGAGAAAAACCTCATTATCAACATCGGATAGTAGTCTATCCGCGACAGCTGATGAAGTAACTAAGATTGAGAATTTCTTTGATGTGATTACGAAACGAAGGAGTATACGAAAATACAAAGACATTGAGATTCCTGATGAACACATTATTCAGATGCTTGAAGCGGCACGACTGGCACCTTCAACGAACAACACACAGCCATGGCAGTACATCGCAGTAAAGGATTCTGAAACAATCGGACTACTCTCACTTGTCGCAGGTGGACAGAAGTTCATTGCAGATGCAAAAGCTGTGATTATCGCCTTGGCAAACAAAGCGGCTTCATGTTGTCCTGGTAACCCGTCTCTGTGGCATGTCCAGGATACAATGATCGCAACAGAACATCTCGTGTTGGCTGCTACTGCTCTTGGATATGGTTCATGCTGGGTAGCTATGTTGGACTCACGGAATAGCCAGAGTATAGTTGCGGTCAAGCAAGCCCTTCGAATTCCCGAAAATGCTGATATTGTTGCATTAGTGACACTCGGAGTTCCAGATGAAGTTCCTTCACCTAGGTCCACCATGGAGCTAAGTGAGATAGCGTACTCTGAAGCGTATGGTTTCAGCTTGAAAGAATGAACTTTCTGATTTAATCTCTGGTGATTGTCAATGATGAAAGAAGAAATCAGAGGAAATGTACTCAATCCCTTACCAGTAGCGTTGGTGGGAGCCCTCGTGGATGGCAAGCCAAACTATCTTGTGATTGGATATATCTCACCGTTCAATTTTGGAAAGCACATCTTCTTCAGTCTGTATAAGAAACGCTACACTAGAATAGGTATCCATGAAAACATGACTTTCAGTGTAAACATACCTTCTGAGTCACTCCTCGAGGAAACAAAAGTATGTGGAAGCAAATCTGGTCGAAACTATGACAAATCATCAATCTTTGACACTTTTTTTGGTGAATTGAAAACTGCCCCGATGATCAGAGAGTGTCCTTTGAATATGGAATGCGAAGTGACAGAAATACTTGACTATGATCCTAACGAGGGCATCATTGGAAGAGTTGTAAAATCATATGTCGATTCGGATGTACTTGTGGATAGTAAGTTAGACATGAGAAAGGTCCATCCTCTGATTTGGACCATTGGTGGAGATTTCAATTACTACCAACTTGGAAATCGCATAGATGGTTAATATTATTGATTGAAAATGCATGGTAGACCGGGCGAGATTCGCGACTCCTTCCACATTGGATATTTGTGAGATGAGTGACAAGTGCTAAATCTGCACTAATTGGTTGTTGATGTCAATCATTTCAAGCGAGATGCACTATACAGATTGTGCTTCTTCATGATGGTACTCTTCATCTCATCTGAATACTCTACAATCAATCTATCCCTTAGAGATTTTGGAATTTCATCTGCTTCTGCAACCTTTTGCCCCGCGAGTCCAATAGCCTCAAGAAAATCCGAAAGGTACTCTCTCCCATCATCATTGAACAGCATCTGAGAAGCAGGTAGAAGGATATGCATTGCCATTGGATGCAGCGCTCTCACTTGATCGAAGTTGTTGAGATCTGGAAATCCACAAGTAGCAGCCAGGACTATACGTGGAAGTTTGCGTGTTCTACTCGGATGACTGGTTTGTCCATCTTTGGCAAACATCTCCGGAAGGGAAAATGGAAACGTTCGTTCAACCAAGCGCTGCATGTAATGTGTTACGTTGCGACCATAAATCGGTGTACCAAAGAGCAAAATGTCAGCTTCAGAAATGCTCGGCAATATCCAGTCCATATCATCCCTATGCACACACTTACCAGGAGTCTTCCACCAGCAAGTGAAGCAACTCAAACATCCATTTATGTCCAAATCAACAATGTGATGTTTTTCAACATCTGCCTTTGTTTTTTTGGCACCGTCAATGAAAGCCTCTATCAGCACATCAGTGGTACCCTCAGATTTCCTAGGGCTAGCATTGAATGCAAGTAGTTTCAATGTTGTTCAGTTCTTGACTCGTTTGTCCCATTATTATTATACAGGTCTGCGCAAGCATACTCTTTGATGTAAGAAAATGAAAGGTGGACCGGGCGCGATTTGGGATATGTGCAATCTTGTTTCTTATCTGAGTCTAGGTTTCATTAGTCTTGCTTGTTGGGCTATCCTAGTCCACTGAGGGGGTTCACGTTCTCTGCTGACTCTCAATATTACTCTCCCTCGAACTGAACGCATTTTACTTTTCCTTCATCCCCTGCTCCAAAACAACCGTTGCACGATATACATCGAGCAGGTTCCGGATTGCCAATTTTCGCTTCTTCGGTCCAACGATGTAAAAGCGCTGGTTCACTAATCAATGGACGACTAAGCTGAATTACATCGAAAGCAGCAGCCGAATTTCCATCTCCAGTCAGTAGCTTAACGACGGTTTCGGGAGAACGGACACCTCCTACCAATCCGAATAAGAGACCACTGTCATGTGCAATCGAACGGATAACCATTGCATCATCCAAGAAATACGCTTCACCTGCATTTTTCGGGTTCTGAGCTGGTTTGGGCCCACTGAATATCACGCAATATGCCCCTGCCTCAGCAAGTCTTTTCGTCAGCTCACCCACTTCTTCGGGTCTGACGGTTTTCGAGCTCGAATCCACCTTTACTTGGATTGGAATATCGACCGCACTCTTAACAGCTCGTACAGCATCGACCATTGCTTTGCAACGTCCTTCGATTGTTGATCCTGTATATGGGTCATTCACTGGGCGCTTATTGAACGCTGGGTCAAAGAATTGCCAAAGCCCATAATGATGAGCTCCGTGAAGTTCAATCACATCAAATCCCGCTTCAACTGCACGCTTCGCAGCATCTGCATAAGCCTGAGTGACTTTTTCAACATGTTCCACTGTCATAGCCTTTACTCGAACAGCCTCCCCCTTCGGTTGAGGGACTTCCATATCACTGGGTCCAAAAACTACATCGTTGCCAATCAATTCCGGTAAGCTCTTGCTCCCACA
>JAGXOC010000151.1 GCA_019894665.1 Candidatus Thorarchaeota archaeon | reverse complement strand
CATTTTTACAAAGAGAACAATATCTTGTTTCCAGCTTCTGTGCGGTTGTTCAACGAACAGGAATGGGATATTATTGTTCAGGATTTCGATGATATTGGATACTGTAGTTATTCGATTAGACCTGTCGGGAAAGGAAAACCAGCTGAGGTTGTTTCTGAGGAGGGCGAGGTTGTTTTTGGAAGTGGGAAACTTTCAGTTGATATGTTGGAGGCAATCTTCAGTCGCCTTCCAATAGATATGACATTTGTAGATGCTCAGGATCGTGTGCAGTTCTTCAGTGAGTCTCCTGAACGGATCTTTGTACGGTCTCGTGCAATAGTTGGAAGAAGTGTGCAGCTTTGCCATCCACAAAACAGTGTCCATATTGTAGAGGACATTCTTAATGATTTCAGAGATGGAAAAAGAGATTCAGCAGAATTCTGGATCAACCTTGGAAGAAAGACAATCCACATACGGTACTTTGCAGTTAGAAACACTGAAGGTAAGTATCTAGGTTGCTTAGAGGTCAGTCAGGATATAACTGAGATCATGAAGATAACTGGCGAAAAGCGCCTGCTGGATTAGTCTTGATCAATGGACCACACAGGCGTCATTGAGCAGTAGACATACTCCATATCGCTTGAAAGCACTGCGACTGGCATATGGGGTGTATCAAATTGGATTGCTAGATTTCCTAGTTTGTCGGCCAGAATGAGACCTGCTTCACCACTGGTCTTCTGACGTAGTTCAGACATCACGGTCTCAGCAGCCTGTTGTACAGACAATCCCTGTTCAACATGGAAAACTGCCATACGCCCCATTGTGATTCTGAGTATCTGTTCACCCTTCCCAGTGCAGCTAGCACCTGCAATGTCATTCGCATAGACTCCTGCACCCACTATCGGTGAATCACCAACACGACCTGGTAGTTTCCCTGGCCAGCCGCTTGTTGATGCGGCAGAAGCTATTCTACCAGTTTCGTCAATAGCTATTGCACCTACAGTGTCACAATTCTGTGCAATGAATGGGCCCTCCGTTCTCTTGGATGAGGTCCCTTCTCGATAACCCTCAGCTAACATCTGTTCGTATAGTTTGTTTGCGCCTGACCCTACGATCTGAGAATTCGAGGTCCGTTCCAGTACATACCTAGCAAGGGAGATTGGATGAACAATGTCCCGAACGGCCATTACAGCTCCACTCTCAAGACGGTTACCATCCATTATTAGTGCATCTAGCTCTATCGCGCCATCAAGGTTCTTACTCGCACCAAGACCTGCGGTGAAGAGATTTGTTTCTTCAAGAACCCATATAGCCGCCTCAACGGCGTCGAGAGCGGAACCTCCTTTCTCGAACGCACACATGCCCTTCTCCGCGGCTTCTTTGACTGCCTTCAATATAGCATCGTGATGTTTCTTTTCGAAGACCGTTGCGCCGCCATGAACTACTACAATAGGGAGTTTCACTAGAACCACCTAGTCTAGTCTAATCTGACGTAGGACAAAAAGATATCGAGAGAGTCTGATGTGATTACAGACCCAATCTATGTAGTTCTTCTTCAAACAGCTTCTGCCGGTCTGCCAAAGCTGTCCTTCTTCCTGCAAATGTGCCGAGGTCAAGAGAACCAGCCTTAGCTTGTTCATCAAGACGGTCAATCTCAGCCTTGATTTCGGTCAGTCGTTCACGAACAAGATCTACTCTTGATGCCGCTCCCATTTGGTCATCCATAGTAGGTGTTTGTACAGAGATGATCTGACCATCTCGAATCCTATAGATTCGGTCGCACTGTCGTGCAATTGAAGGGTCATGAGTCACCATCAGCACAGTCTTCCCGAATTCCTTGTTGACCTTATGTAGATACTCTACGATTATACTGCCAGTCTCTGTATCGAGATCCCCGGTGGGCTCATCACAAAGCAAAACTTTCGGGTCATTGGCAATAGCGGCAGCAATAGCGACTCTCTGTCTCTCGCCCCCAGATAGCTCATCTGGTTTATGCTTCATGCGGTCAGCAAGTCCTACGATAGAGAGCAAGTCCTCTACTCGTGCCTTTCTGGCTTTTCCATCAGTTTTAGCGGCAAGCATAGGCAGTTCGACATTTTCATAAGCGGTGAGGGTTGGAATCAAGTTTAGTTCTTGGAAAATGTGTCCTACAATCTCACGACGTAAGGCAACGAGTTGAATGGGGCTAGCATTCGTCACATCATACCCCGCAATGACAGTATTTCCAGCTGTTGCCCTTGTAATTCCACCAAGTATATTGAGCAAGGTTGTCTTTCCAGATCCACTTGCTCCAACTATGGCAACCATCTCACCCTTATCCACCAGCATTGAGAGACCTCGAAGGGCCTGTACCTCAACACTACCTAAACGAAAGACCTTCACGAGGTCATCCGCTTGAATGTACGCTTTACTTTCCATCATAATCACCTACGCTCTTAGTAAGTCAACCTTTGATTCCGGTCGTCTGGAAGCCCACCAGACAGGAAGCATTGCAGCCAGAAACACTACTCCTACGAGTATCAGGTTTGTGTTGAATGCTGCCCCTCCTAAAGTCACTTGATATCTTATCAGACCAGTGGCATTTTGATTCAGCTGCGAAACCTGACCTAGATTCTGTATAACCCCAACCGATAGTCCCAATAGTAGCGCGAACAAGACTGTAACCATAACTTCAGCCAGTAGTGTCTTGAATAACTGCCACTTACTAAACCCACGAACAGAAAGTAGAGCAATCTCTGCATCCTTCTCTCTCAGAGTGAGGAGGACAACAAGTGCGACACCTGCCATCGCGAGAATGATTGCAAAACTAATCGCCAAATATTGGATTTTCGTTGTACCACTTCTGAGAGCACTTGATTGGTAATCTGCAACCTCTGATGTGACAGAATAACTAGTATACACCTCATCGAGGTCTTGGATAAACATTTCTTGGAGAATGGTACCATTGACGCCAGGGGCTGTATCAACTAGCACATTGGCAGTTGATGTGTGAATGAGCATACTCTCATTCAAGAAAGCCTCTGATACGATGGAAACATAATCACCACCCGTGGTGAAGCTGAATCCAGCTATAGCTATTTCAATAATTGACTGAAAGCCAACAAGGCCAACAATGGTCAATGCGAAGGTTCCAGAACCAAATGGGCCGTCCACATTGATCTCGTCCCCAATGTTCAGCTCAAGTCGCTTTGCAACATCCCTGGATATGATAATGCCATCATCTCCTAGGTCATCCAACATCTCAGCGAAGCTGCTTGAAAACCATGAAGATTCCCAATATCCAATTTCCGTCCATTCATCAGGTCGTATACCGCGGGTATCTATCGTATTAGTACCGGCTCTAAGATTGAGATGGTACTCTGGAGTCACTGCTTCTACGTTTTCGTATGTTAATACTTCATCAAGCACTTCTGTCATATTTGCTCCAGCATTAAGCTGAATCCGGACATCAGCCCCAACATCATATCGGGCAGATCGCTCTATGTAGTCAAATTGCGAGTAAAGACTACCACTCGCGAAAACCCCGTAAGATACAATTAACGCAATAATGAAAACCAGAGATGCAGTTCGAGCTGGATTCCGCTTCACATTTCTGGTTGCAAGATTACCAAAAGCTCCAAAGAATCTTTGACCTGCATTCACCACCGCTTCCTGGAATCTTATTGAGCCCTTCATGAACACCCTTGTAGCACCATAGAGGAAGAGAATTGGACCAAGGTAATTAAGAATTTGATCAATAAAGACCCAAACAATGATCAAAAGTGCGACCACAAAATTCCCAAGAGAGATGGAACCAAAAAGACCACCGATATCAATTCCAAGAAGCCACACAATGAGTTTGTATGAACCGAGAATCAATGAAAGTGTTGGTAGAAGTTTCTTGTATTCTGATATGTCTTTAACGTAGATATATTGCTTCAGAGCATCTAAAATCTCAAGCTTTGATGCACGTCCAGCTGGTCTCCAAACTGAGAATAGTCCAAGAAACATTCCCACCATGATTGATAAAATAACAGAAACCATGTTGCTAAGCACAGCAGTGAAGATATTGACTCCTGTGACTCCAAGAACAAAGTATGCGGCTGCTGTTCCGAGAAATATTGACGCAGCACCCGCGATTCCACCGACTAAGGCACCCTCAACAAGAAACATCCGCTTGATTGTATGACGTTGAAATCCTTTCGTTAGTAGAAGTCCAATTTCACGTCTTCTGAAGTTGTATCCAACATCACTCACCATTGTTCCTGTGAAATACGCAAGTAAGAATACCGGGAGAGCCAATGAAATGAACTGAATGTTCATTCCTAGTTGCGTGAACATATACATGGTTAGGGGACTACCGAGGTTTGAGATGATCTCTCCCTCATAGGGGCTTGCACGAACACTGATGACGTCCCCTAAATCGGATAATCTCGCGAGTGATGCTTCAATATCGTATGGGTCTAGATATCTCTGGCGATCAATCTGAAGATGAATAACATTGCGAACTTCCACTTGGCGGTGATTAGCAAGCTCTGATGTCTCTTGAAGGATGGGGTTAACAGATGTGTCCCAATCAGCGAGCATCAAGTTGTAAGAAGCATCTCCAAAGAAACCAAGGGCACCCATACCACCTCCCCCCATTAGATCAAAGAGGCTGAACGATTTCTTCTGAAATATTGAATCTCTAGTATACTCAGGGAGATAGACATACCCAGCTACAGTGAGATTCCTTTGAAGAATGGTTGGAAGATTTGGAAAATTGTTTGTCACGACAATTTCTACCTGAACAATTTGGTCCAATGCGAAAAACGACTCATTTGCAGATCCGCTCACAATGTATGTTTCATTTGGTCCAAGTGTTGAGCGACCAGATATCAGCTGCATTCCTGATGTTAGGTCCGATGTCATCTCAAGACCCGCAAGCGTCATATTTACTCCAGTGTTGTTGAATTCAAACACAAATTGCGAAGAATGAGTCGAATCAAGAACTCCATCTATTTCTACTATTGAAGCTTCTAGATCGTCGAAGTCAGAAACCGACCAGTTGGAGGATATGCTCTCAACACCGAAATCGTAGAGGTGTTCTTCAACGCTCGCATTTAGTGCATCCTTGGATAGGACGTCAGCCGCAACATTGGTGGCTGCGAAAAAGGTCGTTGCTAAAAGAACGCCTACAGTCAAGGCAATGAATAGACGATAACTACGAGCAACTCG
>JAGXOC010000150.1 GCA_019894665.1 Candidatus Thorarchaeota archaeon | reverse complement strand
TTAGCACCAAGCTGATTCATAGCTGTTGCCACAGGAGCTGCTACAGCAATCCCTCCCTCCTGAACTGCTTCCTTGAGTGAATCTCTTACCGCTGGGTCTTGTATTGCTTCTTTGAAGAAATCCATCAACTGGTCAGAATTAATTCGTTGCTGGTCTTCACGGGCTTTCACAATTGATCCAGCCGCCACTGCAAGAACAGCGGAACCAGAACCAATCATGGCAAAATTCGCTGCAATTGCCGTAGCAATTCCTAGAACCTTCTTTGCCCGTGGCCGTTCGGCAAAATACCCTGTAATGGCATCCCTAAGACTCAAGTGTTCACTTCCTCAACTGTTCTATAGACTGATGAGGTTGGTAACTAAATAGGTTTGGGACAATCTTTGAAAGTATCATTTTGTTTCTATTGCGCTGATTTTCAACTCGTGTCTACGAAATTGACGGAAACGACACGTAATTTCAGAATGTGACGACAACCATATTTCATCCCCTATCAAGATAGCAGAACATTCAAAACCTGCAATACCGACAACGAGGAGTAGTGTGAGGACCTCACTATGCCAAAGGAATCGTTCGATAAGCTTGCTGAGATGAGAGAGAAAGCACTTGAAGCTGGAGGCGCAGAGAGAAAGAAACGCCAGTATGATGCTGGTAAATACACAGCTAGAGAGAGAATTGAGAAACTCCTCGATCTTGATTTTTCTTCAAACTGATTCCTCTTGTTCTGGCCAACTGATTGGGCGTTTAGGAACAGGTACGAACCTAAGTATTGCCAGTCCAACGATGAGGGGTATTAGAAGTGGAAAACCAAACATCAGCATTGGAAGTTCAACGAGAACTCCAGCTATTATTACATAACTGCGTGAGGTCATGCTTCGATAATACCTATACATCATCAAAGGGAAGACTAGTCTGAGAAGGGTTAAGGGGATTGCGACGAAAAAGAAGGATGGATGGAATGAATAACCTTCCAATACGATGCTTATTGTCCTCAACCACATAGCCGTCATAAAAATTGGTTCTTCAGGGCTAGAGTAGACCCTGATAGCTTCTGGACTCAAGATAGCTAAGATTACCAATATGATAACTCCAAGCTGAGGCTTTCTGGTCTGACCTTTCTCTATCTCTGGGAAACCAATCTTGTAAACCCGCACAACGATAGCAGATACACTTGCGACAATGAGGATGATGATGCCCCAATTACTGAATACCTGAATTGGGTCAGGGGGCGGAGCCCATGTTACACCTATGTTCTGTATTATATTGGTCACCCAAACTATCAGAGGATCATTAGGCAAGAAGAATTTGAAAACATATCAATTGCCCGCTTGATCCTTCTGGTAAGAACTTTCAGTCTCCTTTCTCAATTTCAGCTTTGCACCAGCTGTGGACTTCTGAAATACAAAAAGGACCATCACTGAGTAAGAGAGCCCCAGAATCGCAAACATCTCTCTGAGAAAAAGCATGTATGGGTCTGTGCAGGAGAGTAGCATGTAGTAGATCCCTGTCATGAGTGCTGCTTGAATCAAGAACATATTCCCGGAGAATGTAATGACCTCCTGTGCGAAAACACTGTCGCCTTGTCTTAAGTCTCCAATATCAGCAGCTAGACGAGCGATAATTGCGATGAACAAGAACGGCATCCACGCTATAATTGCAGTAGAGAGTACCAATCTGACCAGAGGATTTGCTCCGGAACTCAGACTAAGTACTTCACTCACCAGCGCTCCCGACCAGTAAGACCAGCTCGGGATTATGATTATGAACAATCCTGCTCCTGTGACAAGTAAGTCTATGGCCGCCTCCACTCTGGTTCGTTTCCCAAAGACCGAAGTGCGCCCTCTTGACAGGACCAAGTAATACCGGACTCCAAAATACACTGATGCAAGTCCCACTGATGTTATTGCGAAGAATGAAACCATTACAACTAAGTAGATGCCCTGTGTATTCCAGATGTACCAAGAGATTCCAATATTTGTCAGCAATGGAAAAAGGAGTCCAGAGATAATGACCACAGAGTACGTTGCAGCTATGCCACGTATAGTTCTCAGAGCAGTCTTCTTAATTCGATTCAACAGATTGCTCTTTGCATCTGGTGAGAGCCCTGGGGATTTGTCAGAGTAGTCGTCTGGAAAACCCATGGTTTCCCACCAGAGGTCCTGCGTTCTTATCACGATCTGATATAGAATGAGTGTACTGTATCCAATTGATATCCATACAAGGAATGGACCAACAGGGTTCGATGACCAGGGATAGAATCCCCATGCAATCACTGTATTAAGGAACAATAACAGCCCTATGTTCACTACGAATTCTTGTTTCGTACGTGAAACCGGGTCTGTGTTCCCAAACCTGCGAACTGCATACACAAGATGACCAATCAATAATAGAACGGTTGGAGGAACAAAGAACATCGTAATCGCGGGATAACTATAGCTGCTTAGAACTATAAATCCGGATGCAGTCAATATTGTGAGACCAATGTCTACCAAGACTTTGATTCTGTAAATCTCAAGCGCTAGATTCTCAGGGAATGTGACCAACTTCTGAAGTCTGGACCAGTTTCCATAAATCACATTTCTTAGCTGTATTCCTTTAATCTTCGATCTTAACAAAAGAACTACAAAAGCTACCACAACCGCACCAAACTGAAGGAATGGTACAAAGATGGCAGGTGAGCCGATCCACCAATACGCAAAGGGAGTGATTGTCGTCCAGCAAATGACCAGCCAAAGCACGGTAATCGTGATGAATTTGCGGAATGTCCCCGCATAGCCAGCAGGCGACAGTTCCCTCCTTTGCTCCTGCATATCTTCCTCGAATTCCAGTTGAGAAACCTCCAAGTCACTCTCTGCCGGGTCCGAGCTAAATAGAACATATTCCTTGGCTAACTCTGAAGGTGCCCCAAACCGAGCTACAACTTTCTTGGCTGCTGTGCTGGTCACAGCTCCATCTGAGAGAGCTTCAGTCATCTCAATCATGTATCCACGGAGCTCTGCAATGACTTCGTCCGCCATGGACTCGGGCAGATGCTCCCTCACATGACCCAGATACGCCTCGATAGTCATGAGTGGATCCTCGCTCATTCAAGACCGGCCTCCTTCACTAATTGCATGAGTTGATCATTCAGGCTTCGCCATGCAGTAACCATCTGTCGTAAGATCAATCTGCCCCCTCTTGTGACATAGTAGAGCCGCCGTCTCTTGCCTGAGGTGTCTGACCATTTTCCCTCAAGAATTCCCCTTGCTTCTAGTCTGCGAAGAAGAGGATAAGTAGTGCTAGGTTCAACCTGAAGTGCCACATACTCCTCCTGTCCCAGTTTCTTCATTATGTCATAGCCATAGGACTCGCCATCTAGGATGATTGCTAGAATGGCCATGGAAAGAGCACCCCGTCTAATCTGCACGGACCATTTCTCGTACTCCAATTCTGGGTTTCCAACTACTGTATCTTCTGACATAATCTGGCCTCCAGGGTGACTTGCACCCCTCAGGACATCTGAGTCAATAACCATAACCTATATATCGTTTTGCATACTATATCGGTTTACATAGTATGTTATACGATATAGAATCTTTGGAGGACTACAATATCAGATAGCGAGACCGTAATTCAGGTGACAGACCTACACAAGAGGTTTGACTGGGTCAGAGCCCTAGACGGTTTTGACATTGAGGTTGTTCCTGGCATATTCGGACTCATTGGGCCAAACGGCTCAGGAAAATCGGGCTGAATCAAATTAGACTCTAAATATCATAGTCGCTTCCTCATGTCATACGCGCGAACTTCGAAACCCAATTTATCATACAGATGTTTTGCCTCAATGGCTTCAGTAGGACAATGGAGAAGTACCATGTCAACACCCTCTTCTCTGAGGATTTCAAGTAGTCTATCCAGTAGAGCTTTGCCAATACCTCGATCACGATATGAGGAATCAACAACCAAGATCTCAATCTGGGCGACTTTGGATGCAGCCCACCTATTCAAGACCTCCCCAGGGACTTCTCGTAGATAAGCGAAGACAAATCCAACAATATGCTCATCATCTTCTGCGACCAAGAGACCTCTGGGAAATGACCATGCGGGTTGAAAGTCCGCCTCGGTGACATCTGAATCAAACGATGAGTAGCTATTCGCAAGATTAACCACTTGTTTGATGTCTTGCGATTCAAATGAACGTATGCTCATAGTCAAAGCCCTCAGATAAGAAATGGCAGTCCTATTAAAATCTGTTTCAAGGGATTGAGCTCACTTCGCTGGATTCAATCATCTGGTTTAGACAGATTCCTGATCCCTATGTAGCAAAGAAGTGATCCAATCAGCATCAGCGGAAGGACTGTTAGCAAAAGAATCCATGCGAAGAAGCCCAGTGCACCATCAACTAGAGGCGGTAGGTATCTAAATCCAACGAGAAATGGCACGAATGTTGAACCCAGAATGATTCCTACAGTGACGATGATGTTCACATAGAATGAAGAGGACCTGGCGGTCTCATAGGTGGGATTCAGAGACGCGACTCCTACCCCCACCAACGCAGAGCCAGTCAGAAGAACATACGCCAAGCCCGCAAGTATTGGTCCGATGAATAGACCTTGTCCTTGAACTAGTGTTATCGCGACTGCTGGTATGATCGCAAAGGGTAGGGCAGAGAGGAAAAACGCTACGACCCGTGCTTTGACAAACTTGGCTGCACCGTTCGGAGCACACTGAATTATCCACAAATGGTTCTTACTCTCGAGAAATCCGATACCTCCAAAGGTCATCCCACCCAACATTGGGTACACTATTACCATCATCATCACGCCCATGAAAAACACAATCATGGGGGGGGCTTCAACCGGGAAAGAGACGGCTACATAAGCTACCATTATTGGTGGGAGAATAGAGACCACCAGACACAGCATCAGTTTGGCAACATTCTCAGACTTGCGGAAGAAGTCCTTTAGACTCGTCACAACCAGCACCCCGAAAGGTCCAGGAGCTACTCTTCTTAGCCCCCGGAGTAGCAGGTTCTCCTTGCCAACAGTCCTTACTGTCTCAGTTCGGGGACCTGCCTCTAGAGAGAACAGTCTATCAGCAGACGCCAGCCCAACACCTACAGTGAGCAGACCGAATGCAAGCAACAGCATTGTGCTAGCTAACATGTCAAATCTCAGCATGGAGGTCATGAGTGCGATTTCCGCCCCAGTCAG
>JAGXOC010000014.1 GCA_019894665.1 Candidatus Thorarchaeota archaeon | reverse complement strand
AGAGATGCTTTATCTTCAAACTTTACGCATTTTTATTTAGTGAGAGAAACTGAAAAATACTAACGAACATCTCATCCGTAAAATTGAGGATTCCGATAGAGAGTGGGTACAGAGAATTCTCAGTGAGAGGTGGGGATCTACTAGGGTCGTAACTAGAGGCGCTATTCTTCAAGCTGATAGACTTCCGGGATTTGTTGCAGAGATTGATAGTCAATATATCGGGATACTCACTTGGAACGTAAACGATAATATGCTCGAAATAATAACCTTGAATGTCCTCAAACAAAGAGCTGGAGTAGGGAGAGCTTTAGTATACGCAGCAGTTGAAGAAGCCGAATCCCTCAGGTGTTCCCGAGTTTGGGTTATCACAACGAACGATAACATTCAAGCACAGAAGTTCTACGGAGCATTGGGATTTACAATAGTAGCAGTTCACAAAGATGCTGTCAACGAATCTCGGAAACTAAAACCAGAGATTCCCCTTGTCAGTATAGATGGAATCCTGATAGCAGATGAAATTGAGCTTGAGAAGTTACTGAACAGGTAGAGAACTCACAAAAACACGTACCTTTAATACGTCTTAAGCAAATCACTCTGCATTCAGGAGGCCACCAATTGACTGATGACAAAAAGGATGACGAAGTTGCTGAATCTCAGAAATTGAGCCCACGAGATAAGAAAGAGATCAAGGAAGGGCTTTGTGTGAACTGTGCATTGGTATCAATCATGTTCACAATTCTGCTGATGGTGGCAATGGTTCTCTAGTCTGGGTTAGAGTATCTTATGGCCCAGTCAGGTTTTTTGTTTTAAAAGAAAGAGGGGAAGTGAGGGTCTGAAAGAAACCCTCATTCCAGCGAACTAATTGCTTGCGTCATCCTCGTCGTCATCACCAAAGCGCTTTGCTTTGCCAAGACGGCGACTATCGCCAACTGACATTCTATCAGGATCTGGTGCTGACAGGTCATGTCCAGGTTTCCCTTCTTTGACACCCTCAGCAGTTTCACTTGCCCAAGTCTCACCAGGGTCTGGAGTTCTATCTGCAATGTCTTTATCCACTTCATCAGGATCGAAAGTTTCACCATCCTCTCTCGCTCGCTCCACAATACGTTCGGTACGTTCGCTACGTAGATAATAGAGTGCAGTAAAGATTGCGGCTAGGGGGAATGCAATCAATTTTGCAACGTCTCTAAATAGGAAGAAGAACCGTGGATCAGCTAGAATACCTGCTTGGAACCAGCTCCAAATCTGACTCGAGGGATTTGAAGCAACTGCGATTATGCTGTCAACAAAGAAGTATCCACTCGCCAAGAAGAAGGTGATAAGTGGTCCAAAATCTCCAGTTCGTCCACCAGGCTTTTCAGCAGCTTCAGTTGCAGTTCGACCGATACCACTCAGCGCATACGCCAAGAAGAACAGGGACATACCAATATCCACAGGAGTCATACTAAAGCTATCATTCCTTCTTAATACATTGACGAGGAAGTATCCTGCGTAAATTGCAATGAAGTTGGTCAGAAGTGCAATGTTCAGTGCTGCACCTTTCCCAGCATTCCTGATAAATGAGAATAACATAACAAGAGCAAACAGACCCATCGCTGCATAAGCAATGACTAGAAAGTTGAACTGGGTCATTATATTCAAAGTCGCATTAGAGAAGATACTATTTATCATAGTACCCAATCCGAGGACATCATTCGGAATCAAATATAGAGCAAGGAGTGCTTCTGCTCCGATTAGAACCAATCCAATTAGCAGGAGAATGAAGCTCCCTGTTCCTAGTAGGAAACCACCTTTTTTTGGTTCTGCAATTGTAGCAATTCTCAGGCTTGTTCTGGTAGACAGATAGCCTTGGAACGCAATCCAACCGACCCAACAGAACATGGCAAAGAATAGCATTGTAAGAGGACCAGTTAAAATCGAAAGGAATACGGAGATAGCGAATGAAACAACCATCCAACTGAGACCTTTCAGCTCTGTAGTTCTACCTCTACCTCGTCTTGTAATCCATAGTCGATCAGCACCAATGCCAGTGAGTAATGAGCCAAATGCAAAATAAATTGTACCTGCAGAGCCGATGTATGCAAATAACAATACAAGCATATCCTCAATAGGATCACCAGCAAAAGTATTCATCAACCATCCCATGAAAAGCGCGAGAAAGGTAGTAGCAACAAACACAATGAGATAAGCTAGATATCTTCGTTTTCGGAAGAAAACACCAATACCGTCAAACAATGGGATTCCCAATAATAGCAACCTCCCTGACTATACAGTGGGAGGGTTTGGACAGATATAAGGTTTGCAGATATTTCCCCCCCTTGATTTCCATCCTGTCAAAGGTAATAAGAAGGTACAATGTAATCTGAAAATGGGGCTGTGCCAATATGGCCATTCGTGTTCTTATGGTAGACGACGACCCAGTTCATCTAGAACTTAGTGAACAGTTCTTGAAACGTCAGAGTTCAGATTATGAGATTGTACCTGCGGAAACTCCAGAGGAGGCGATGAATCTCCTTCTTGAGGAAAAGTTCGATGTCGCAGTTTGTGACATCGATCTTGGTGAAAACAAACCCACAGGTCTTGATATTCTGAAACAGATTAGAGTAAATGAGAATGATATTCCTGTAATCATTTTCACTGGGAAGAGTCGAGAAGAAATTGCGATTCAGGCACTCAATCTAGGGGCGGACTACTATATTCGAAAGAGTTCGTCCAAGATTGAAGGTTTGTACGCTGAGCTATCGTACTATATTCTCACCTCGGTTGAGAAACGGAGGACAGAGGGTGCGCTCGTTGATTCAGAACATAGACTTCGGGAGAGTGAGGCGAAACTTGCCGAAGCACAACGTATTGCGCAAATAGGACACTGGGATTGGGATATCGTCAAAGACAACATAGTGTGGTCTGATGAGATCTTTCGGATTTTCGGGTTGGCCCCACAAGAATTCGAGGCCACATACGAGGCATTCCTCAATGCAGTTCATGAAAATGATAGAGAGTTCGTCCGCGAGTCAGTAGAAAAAGCAATTCATGAGAATCAGAAATACAGTACTGACCATCGAGTTGCACACAGTGATGGGACAATCCGCTTTGTTCATGAAGCAGGTGAAGTGACATTTGATGAAGAGGGTGAAGCAATTCGGATGATGGGGACAGTACAAGACATCACAGAAAGAGTTCAACAGGAGAGCCTCCTAAGAGAAGAACGGGACAAAGCTCAGAGATATCTTGACATAGCAGGCACAATGATTCTGGCACTAGACACTCAATACAACGTGACAATGATCAACCAGAAGGGCTGCCAACTTCTTGAGCGTGAAGAGAGTGGAGTAGTAGGTACAAACTGGATTGAGGATTATATCCCAGAGCATAGTAGGGACAAAGCTACGGAATATCTCCAGTCATTGCTTGTAGGAGGACCTGGTGGGTCCTGTGAAATGGTCATCGAAACTCCAAGAGGAGTTCAGAAGAAGATACTTTGCCAAGATAGGGTTCTCACTAACGATGAAGGTAATGTTACTACTATCCTTTGCTCCGCTCAGGAAATTGAGTTGGATAAAAAAGATGCATCATTGATGACTGAAACAATGCAATTTCGAGAGAAGTGGTGGCAGGGTGTCTTTGATCATGCGCCGGGGGCAATAGGAATCTTCGACTCAGAAGGATTGCTCATTGATATTAACAAAGCCGGTCTAGAGTTACTTGGCGTAAAGAACCGAGAAAACATCCTAGGTCTTAATCTTTTCAAAGACTCAAGATTACCAGAGGAGGTTTTGGAGAGTGTACGTAGAGGAGAAGTGTATCGCTTTGATTACAAATGGGACTTTGAGTACATTGCAGAGCGGGGTCTCTTAGAGACCTCTCGTACCGACGCCATATACATGGATGTTACACTTTCAGCCCTCCAAGATGAGGAGGGGAAACCACGTGGATTTGTTCTTCATGTTTCAGATACGACCGAGCGTAAATTGACTGAAACTGCTCTTAAAGCAAATGAAGAGATGTTTCGCACAATTTTCGAAGAGTCACCAATCTGCATTGAACTCTTTGACTCAGATGGCATATTGGTGGGGGCAAACAAGGCAGCCCTTGATCTTTTTGGACTGGATGCACAGGAGGATTTCATCGGTTTCGATTTATTTGGTGATCCTAACACTCCAGATTATGTGAAGGATAGTCTTCGTAGAGGAGATATTGCAATGACTCAATATCGATTTGATTTCTCGAAAGTCAAAAATCATGACCTCTACAAAACTAACAAGCGTGGCATCATGCATATTGATTGCGTTTGTTCGCCAATCAAATATGGGAAAGAAGAAGACCTCCAAGGATTCATCATTCATGTACAGAATATTACAGATAGGACTCTTGTAGAACAAGCATTAGTAGAGAGCAGAGAGAGCTACAAAGAACTGTACGATAATGCACTGGTAGGATTGTTCAGGGTCAGAATTTCCGATGGAATGATACTCGAATATAATGACCAGTTTGCCAAGAGTTTTGGATTTGAAAAGAAAGGGTCAGTGATTGATGGTTCAAGTTTCATCAGAGACATTCTCATTCAACCGAATGAATGGGAGGAGCTGAAAAAGAAAATCCGTGAGGAGCAGAGGCTTGTTACCGAACTCCCTGTGTCAACGAAGGATGGAGAACGTAGGTGGATGCGCTTCTCAATCAGTCTCTGGTCCGATAAGGGATACATTGAGGGAGTCATAACTGACATCACAGAACAGAAAACGGCCCTAGAGATGTTGAAGAAACAGAAGGAAGAACTTAGCGACTTCGCTCATACTATGAGTCACGATCTGAAAAACATCTTTCATAATATGCTTGGTTTTATCGAGTTGCTGGAAGAAGAGCAGAACTTTAGCCATCTCACAAAACTGCGAACTCTGCTGAATGAAACTAGTGAGATGGTTGATCACTCAGTAGCTCTTGCAGATGCGGGGTTGATTATTGAAGAAACTGAGAATGTTGATTTGACGTCGCTAGTGAAAGAAGTCGCAGATTCAATCATCCCAGCGAGCGTAAGCTATTCACAAGAAGGGCTGCCCGTCATTAGTGCAGATCAACGTAAGGTCGCTCAAATCTTTCGAAATCTCTTTGACAACGCTATCCAACATGGACAACCAAGTAGGATAGATGTGAGATCAACAAAGACAGATGGTGCATATCGAATCAGAGTAACGAATGATGGGAAGACAATCCCTGAGATTCAACGTTCCAAGATTTTCCTTCGGGGTTTTACAACGAGCAAGAAAGGACAAGGCTATGGACTTGCTATCGTCAAGCGTCTTGTTGAAGCACATGGATGGACAATCAAACTTCTGAATGAGCGAGAAACCACATTCGAAATTGGAATACCTGATTTACTGTGAAATATTAGCGACTGGCTTGATTATGCATATCAGCGCGAATATTATACACTGATGGAGAAGCTTAATAGGACCCAAAACCCACGTATGCGCGTGGTCAGAGAATCGGTAGGGCCTAGTTTTCGTAACATGCCCTCATTACATAACTCCCCCCCTCCTACCACATTGAGCTCTGCCGCGACCTGGCCACACCTCATTCTATGTATGCAACTGATTCATCGCTAGATGTGGATTCCTCACTGGACTTTCCGAAGAACCAATAGAACAGCATAATGCTGGCAGTATAGAGCACAGTAGCTAATGCGAATGGTGCCCGAAGAAATCCCGCAGCCATTAGCCAACCACCGATGTTGAGACCTATGGCACGGCTGAGAGAGTCGCCTGTGTTGATGACACCCATCGCAGTTGACTGTTCCTCTTTTTCGAGACCTTCCATATAGAATACATCCATCACTGGCCATGCGATGTTCATGAACAAGGCACGCCCTACAAATCCGAAGATTGCAAAATAAAGGACTGGTGACCACGCAAGCGACAGGAGAAACGGTATTGAGATCACCTGGAACCAAATGATTGTAGCAAGCTTTCCAAATCGATCTACAATAGCAGGTGATGCAAAATTCCCTACGGCCATAACCAATGTGTTGATTGCGAAAATGATGCCAATTGTGGTTGCGTCAGCATTGAATGCACGGCTGAAGAACACATTGAAGAAATGAACGAACATGCCAGCACCTAGTCCAGATACTGTCCAGGCGAACGCATACTTACCAATAAACCCACGATTACGGACATTGTCAAAACTGAGGCGCCTTCTATTCGTATTGACTTTGTCAGGGGTCATTCGGATAATGGTTAGCACTAACAATGCAAGAGGAATCAACGCTGTCCAGAGAGAGAATCTGTAAGCAGTCAGTAGATTCATTGCGACACCCAAATTGGTCCAGATTGTAGGCAAGAACCCTCCTGTCAGAGAGCCAAGAAGACTGGCGACCAAAAAGAACGCGAATCGAACGCTAAACACATGGACTCGTTCCTCTTCAGTTGTGACACTTACTGTGTACGGGCCCCAACAGACCGCAGTGAATCCATAGCCAATTCCATTGAGAATCTGAGATAGTAGGAGGAAGATTGGGGAGAGAGTAGAGTATTGAATGAATATCGCAATGAAGAGAGTGACATTTGCTACAAGGAGTATCTTCTTTCTGGAATATCTATCAGCTACCATTCCAGCTAGAATTGCGAGGGCGCCAGCCAGAAACATAGAGATAGAGAGGAAGAAACCAAGAAAGTCCTCTCCAAACCCAGCCTCGAGCATATACAGATTGAACAATACATCATTTATCCCGAAACCAAACGCCGAGAACATGAAGGCAACAATTGTCAATCGAGCATCCCGACTAATGAGTCGTATCTTATCCATGTACCGTAGTTTCCTTAGCTCGACTGACATGCTAGTGATCTCTGAATCGAACGGCCTTTTCTTTATTCGCCTGTGGGTATTTTTGGTTTGGTTGATCATCCACTTTGGTTGTCCGGGCCAACTATCTACTCCTTCTTCCATATGTAACATATAATAGCAATATTTATTACAGCTTACATATTACATCTTAGATTATAGAAAGAAAACTAGCTTCTCTATTACGATATCGACAATCAGCATTCATTAGATAGTCATCCAATATCGTGTCGGACGGGAACGTTTGGCTCCCGTTCTTTTATTTTCACTTAGTGATTCAGACTTCGTGCACTTCAAAGTATAGTAATGATTAGTTGATTATTCTTCCATAGCACAAAAAAACTGAGTTGCAGAAGAGCTATTAAGGTGGCCAAAGGAGGTCATTGATCATGGAAGAGACCAATGTTTTATTCATCTGGAAACCTCGCGAGGAACTAGAGAACTACCTGCGCAAGGGGCTTTCATCAGTTGACAACCTGAACTTGATATTTCCAGATGAAGAAACAGAAGAAGTATATCTGAAACACTCACGAGATGCCAACGTTGTTGTAGGATGGCGCCCGACTCGAGAGTTTCTTGATTCCGCAGAGAATCTCCGGTTATTCATCAATCCAGGAGTTGGTGTTCAGCATCACCTCGAGCCATTCAGAGAATTGGTAAAGACGCGGGATGTAGTTCTAGTCAATGGACATGGAAACACATACTTCACTGCTCAGCACGTCATCGCATTATTACTTGCTTTGACAAACAAGGTTGTCCCTCACCACAACTGGATGGCCGAGGGTCTCTGGAGAAGGGGTGACAACCATGGAAAGTCAAAACCCCTTAGAGATAGGAACATTGGTCTCCTCGGCTATGGTGCGATCAATAAGAAAGTACATCGGTTCCTATCAGGTTTCAATGTCAATTTCTTTATCTGTAGAAACAATTGGGATGGAAAGACAGAGAGCCTGCCAACACCTGCGAAGAAGTATGAAACTGGTCAATTGAATGAGTTCCTCCAAGAGGTTGACATACTGATTGTAGCAGTGCCACAGACACCTGACACACTAGGACTCATTGGTCAAAAGGAACTGGAACTACTGGGTAGTGATGGACTTGTGGTGAACATCGCACGGGGTCCAGTGATAGACGAGGATGCATTGTTCAAAGCACTATCTGAGAGGACAATTGCAGGTGCCGCCATTGATGTTTGGTATGAGTACCGCCCGGAACCTGATGACAAAGAGCGAAAATATCCATTTAATCACTCATTCCATAAGCTCGACAACATTGTACTATCACCACACCGAGGGGCATCTCCGATGGATGATCTTGAACGCTGGAATGAAGTGATAGAGAATATCACAAGATTTGCTCAAGGAAGGACTGACTTTCTAAACCAGGTTGATATCGAACGGGGGTATTAGTAAATCAGACATCCTCAAGTTCGTCGAGTTTTAACGTGAGCTACCAGGCTTAGTTTCAGCATGTGTCGAAAGGTTCAAACTGAGGATACACTACAGTAGTATTATGAAACTCGACGAAATTTATCGAAAGATAGTAGATATCGGAATCGAAGCTGATCCCCGAGGTAGAGATAGGGTCAATCAGATTCTTGAGAAATCGAAGAAAGGCTTGGAGAAGCTTGAAGGTCGAAAGAAAGAACTAGCTGACAAGGATGTTGCTTGGAATCCGTACACTGACTGTAGACTTCTCTATGGAAATGAGGACCAAGAGATAACTAGTCTACTTTGTGGAATTGACATCGGGACAGGTGAAATCGTCCTTGCCGACCGTCTTACCCAGAAGGGTGACCAGATAGATCTAGTTCTAGCTCACCATCCTCATGGTATTGGTGTTTCAAACTTGGACTATGTGATGAGAATTCAACCTGAACAATGGGCAGCAGCTGGAGTCCCAATTGCTCAAGCTGAATCAGCCATGGCAAAACGGATGAAAGATGTTCATCTTCTCACTAAAGCGAGAAACCATACTCAGACCACTGATGCAGCTAAGCTACTTGATATGCCATTCATGTGTTCACATACACCAGCGGACTCAGTAGGATATCAATTCCTCACCAAATATCTGAAAGATAAAGATCCACAGACCTTGGGAGACTTAGTTGACGAACTTCTTGAGATTCCTGAGTACCAGGAGGCTGAAAAGGTTGGAGCAGGTCCTGAGATTATTGTAGGGAAAAATGAAGGTAGTGTGGGAGAGAAGTTTGTCTTCTTCACTGGGGGAACTTCAGCTGGACCCAAATCAATCCCGAAATTAGCTCGTGCAGGAGTGAGTACAATAGTCACAATGCATATGCCCGAGGACCTCAAGAAAGCCTGCGAGGAAGAGGGTCTCTATGTTGTGATTGCTGGACATGATAGCTCAGACTCTATTGGAATGAACCTGATTCTAGATGTGCTTGAGAAAGAAGGCATCAAGTCATATGCGTGTTCAGGTTTCACACGCAACAAGAGAAGCTAATTGAAGAGAACATGCTCCGGGAATCAATCCTGGAGTTTCATTTTCTTGCGACAGTAGAATTGATGACTCACAAAGTTCATATGTAGCGTATAGACAGGACGTCACCCGTTGACTATGTGGGAAGAATTGACAATCGCTTTCAACATCATCGGCGGACTTGCTCTCTTTATGTATGGTGTGACTCTTCTTCGAGAAACACTTGGTAAGATATCCGGTAAGAGTGTAGTACGCGTACTTGAGAAAGTGAGCAATAATCCTGTCAAGGGAATGGCTGCAGGTACAGCAGCCACATTCATGACTCAGAGCTCTAGTATCACCGTCTTGACACTGATTGGCTTCGTAAACGCAGGGATGATGACCTTTCGACAATCAGTGAATGTCATGTTAGGTTCAGAGATCGGAACCACCGTCACTGCACAACTCGTATCCTTTGACATTGGTGGCGTGTTCTGGCCACTTGTCGCCATTGGTTTCTTCATGAAAATGTTTTCAAAGAATGAGAAAGTGCAATTAATAGGCACAGTGATTTTCAGTCTAGGTCTACTTTTCCTCGCAATGGAGTTCATGAAGGAAGGAGCCAGACCATTGACTACGGACTATCCATTCTTCAGTAATCTCATCAATGATTATGGTTCGATTCCAATTATTGGGATTCTCATTGGAGCCCTAATTGCAGGAGTGACTCAGAGTAGCTCCGCCACCACTAGTCTGGTTATTGCAATGGGTGCCGCAGATGTGATTACACTCGGACCAGCAATCGCACTTGTGATGGGTGCTAACATTGGAACATGTTTCTTAGAACTCTTTGCAGGATTAGGAGCAACAACCCCAGCAAAACGTACGGCAATAGCGCAGACAATCATCAACATAGTGGGTGTTGCAATATTCTTACCATTTCTTGGTCCATTTTCAGATCTTGTTTTAGTAACAGATGCAAGTCTTCCACGTCAGATTGCGAACGCACATACTATCTTCAATGTGATTGTGAGCTTGATTTTCATCCCCTTAGTAGGACTACTAGTCAGATTTTGTGAAAGACTCATCCCAGATAAAGAGGGAGAGGTCATCGGTAAACACTTCTTCGACGATGAGATGCTCCATATGCCTCAAGCAGCACTACTTGAGTCTGAGAGAGAAGCACTCCGAACCGCTGAGAAAACTATTGAGATGATTGTTCTCAGCAAAACCGCGCTTCTTACAAAAAACCTCGATGACGCAAGAAAAGTCATCCGACTTGAAGATGAGGTCGACGAGAGCTGTAGAAGCACTGAAGATTTCATTGATAAAATAAGAGAAGAGGAACTCAACAAGGAAGATGCTATTTGGAGAATAAAGCTCCTAGCAATCCTCACGGATATCGAGCGTGTTGGAGACCTCGCATCCAATATTGCTGAATTTGTGATCGAGAAACTAAAGAATGGAGTATCATTCTCTCCGGAAGGATCTAAGAATCTAACTGAGATGTTTGACCTTGTAGAGGAAACATACTCTACTGCGATCAAAGCCCTCAAAACCAGGAACAAGGATCTTGCCAAAACCGCAGTGAAACTTGAGGATGACGTTGATGATCTAGAGAGAAAACTGAAAGATTTGCATATTGAACGGGTCAGAACGGGAACATGTCAGCCTGAAGCAGACCCAGTCTTTATTGAGACCCTGAGAAATCTGGAGAGAATCAGCGACCATGCTGACAATATAGCCTATGATGTGATTATGGACAGATGATTCTCGAGGGCAAAGTTCTAACTACATACAAAGCAGAGTAAACCTGTTTGAGGATAGAAAGCTACCCATGCAAACCACATCACATCAAAGCTGTCTACGACAAATAATAATTCTTGATTTGAAGTACCCTCCGTACTCCAAATAGATGAGGTCTCTTCGTCTATGATATCTCCATTTGAATATGTGAATGTGAAATTCTGGCTGTTTTGAGTATGAGAGAAAGCACGAACGGTATCAAGCGAGCTATCATAGAACAAAACAACTTTCTCGTCTCCAACCTCCAAGTTTACTACGTTATTATCCCGCATGTACAGTTTCGATACTACCGTTCCTCTTTCCACTGGCATTGTTTGGTTTAATACTGAGTTTAACTTGGAGCGGATGGAAACTATCCCGACCAGGATCTTGTTGAACATTGCCCTACTAATCTGGATCATGAAGTTCCTTTGTCTTTTTATGCACATGACCTGGTGTACCAGCTTGAGTCATGCGCTTAGGTGAAAGGATAACATCTAGCCATTCCGCATCCAAGAGACCTTCTTCTAAGACAATCTCGCGGATAGGACGACCTGTATCTAATGCCGTCTTTGCAATCCGAGATGCAGCCTTGTATCCGATTACAGGATTCAATGCAGTGACAAGACCCACACTTTTGTGTACGATATCTAGACCTTGAGGATTGGGTTTGATGCCTTTGACACACTTCTCTGTAAAAATGGGTATCGCATTCTTTAGAATCTTTAGGGCTTGAAAGAAGTTGAAAGCAATCACGGGTTCGAAGGCATTGAGTTCTAGTTGACCTGACTGGGCAGCTATTGAGATTACCATGTCATGACCAAGCACCTGAAATGATACCTGTGTAATCATCTCTGGAATCACAGGATTCACTTTGCCTGGCATAATTGATGATCCGGGTTGGACAGGTGGAAGAATAATTTCATGAAACCCACCAATTGGGCCAGATGATAAGAGGATAAGGTCCCCGCAAATCTTTGAGAGATTTGTTGCAAGTACTCTCAGAAGACCTGAGGCATGAACGAACTCATCCGAGTTCTGCGTGTCATCGATGAGGTTCTCTGCAGTTTTCAGTTGTTCAATACCTGTGACCACTCTGAGATGTTTTTCAGCCAGCTTGATGTATTCTGGGTCAGCATTGAGAGACGTGCCGATTGCGGTAGCTCCAATATTATGACTTTTCAGAATGTCAATTGCTGATGCTATCCTCTTCAAATCACGCTTTAAAGCTGCAGACCAGGCTCCGAACTCTTGTCCAAGAGTAATCGGAACAGCATCCTGCATTTCAGTCCTGCCGAGCTTCAAAGTGTCCTTGAACTCCACAGATTTCTCATCAAGTGCATCTATCAAATCTTGAAGATTGGAGGAGAGATTACGAAGACCATAGATGGTAGCAATTTTGATTGCAGTAGGATAGACATCATTTGTCGACTGTGATAGGTTCACATGATCGTGTGCAGAAATTGGACTCATTGTATTTCGAGATTCGCCTAGGATCTCGTTAGCACGAGAAGCTATCACCTCGTTCGTGCACATATTGGTTGACGTACCTGCGCCGCCTTGAAGCATATCGACATCAAATTGGTCTTCAAGCTCACCAGCAATAATCTCATCACAGGTTTGGATGATTGCTTCGGCAAATTCTGTACTGATATGCCCAAGGTCTTGGTTTGCCTGAGTACAGGCTTTCTTGACCATAGCCATTGTTTTCACTAATGTCGAATAGTTGTAAAGACGAACAAGTGATACACCAAAGTTCTCCTGCGCACGAAGCGTCTGTATTCCCCAATAGGCATCTTTGGGAATCTGTCTCGTGCCCAGTAAGTCACTCTCTTCACGATACTGCGGGTCATCCGGATTCATGAACCTCACACCAGTGCAATGATGAATTCAGTGACTTAAAAGACTATTAGAAACCTGCTGCTTGCCCATCTTTTCTACAGTCTGAGCCTGCAATCCATGCATCATCAAGTCTGAGAATGGCTTGGCCTCCACCAAAATAAGTAGTGGTTTCATGAACGAGGTTGTGGCCACGCTTTCGAAGTTCACCCTGTATATGAGGAGGAATACCGTTCTCCAACCCGACCTTGTTAGTTTCATGGTCATGATCGAATCGTGGATAATCAAGTGCTTCCTGAGGACCCATTCCATAGTCGATCACATTGCTCACGAATTGAGCATGTGCCTGAGATTGATGTGCGCCACCCATGATTCCAAATACGCCCATCAGCTTTTTGTCTTTATACAGTGCTCCAGGGATTATCGTGTGGAATGGTAGTTTCTTGGGAGCATAGCAGTTTGGATGCGTTGAATCAAGAGAGAACAGCTCACCCCGGTTCTGTAGCTTTATTCCAGTTCCAGGAGCAACGAGGCCACTTCCGATGCCCATGTAGAGACTGTTGATGAATGACACAGCATTGCCCTCACCATCAGCAGTGGCGAGATAGACAGTGTCATGACCCAAGTTGAGACCTGGAGTATAGCCGCTCATGGCTCTCTTGGTATCAATGGTCTTTGCTCTCTCCTTGGCATATGGTTTCGCAAGAAGTTTTTCCAGCGGCACATCATAGAACTTTGGGTCAGCATTGTGCTGGTGCAGGTCGGCATAGGCTAGTTTCTTCGCCTCAATCATTAGATGATATCTCTCAGTGCTTAGGGGATTGTATTTCGAGAAATCAAAGGTCTCCATTATGTTCAACATTGAGAGCGCGGCAAATCCTTGGCCATTGGGGGGGTGCTCGAAGACATCAACACCTCGATATGAAACTGAAATTGGCTTGGTTTCTTCTGTTTTGTGAGCAGTCAGATCTTCTAATGTTAGGAAACCTCCATGCTCTTGTACTGTATTGACAATGGATTCGGCAATTTTTCCTGAATAGAAAGCGTCAGGTCCTTCTTTTGCCACACTCTCGAATGTGTCAGCGAGATCCTTGTTCTTCATTATCTGACCCACACTAGGAGTTTCTCCATTGGGTGCGTAAATCTCACGAGCGGCGTCATTCTTGAGAACTCCAGGAATCCATTTCCAACTTTGTCCGATGAGGGGTGATACTGGAAACCCGTTCCTAGCATAATGGATTGCAGGGGCAAGTACTTCCTTCAATTCAAGTGCGCCATGCTTCTCAATGACATGACTCCAAAGATGAAGTGCACCTGGAACAGTGACTGGAGGACCACCACGAGCAGGCATACTTGTCCATCCGAGATCAAGAAGTTCCTGCAGAGAAACGAGCGATCCAGATCGGCCAGAGCCATTGTAGCTCAGGGGTTGAGACTTTCCTGATAGATGAATTAACGTGAAAGCGTCACCACCACATCCTGTGCTGAAGGGTTCAACAACATCAAGAACAGCTGCTGTGGCGACTGCAGCATCGATAGCATTACCTCCTTTTCTGATGACTTCCAAACCAGCTTGAGTAGCCAGAGGTTGGGAGGAGGCCACGACTCCATCTCGTGCGATTACATCAGAACGACCCGTTGGTCTTCCCCAATACAATTTCATTCACTCCATTCAGGTTCAATCTATTTCCAATGGATAATCAAAGGCTTTCCATGCTTTTAGCCCATCTAAGCTGACAGCAATATCATCCACACCTTTGTGTTTGAGAATACTAGCTGCTGTTGTACTCCTGTTTCCTACAGGACACAAAATTACAGTAGGACCCGCCGCCATGAAATCCTTTGCTTTTTCCTCAAATCCAGTCATGGGGGACGAGACTGAGTCTTCAATACGCTCTTTGTCATACTCATGGGGTTCGCGAACATCAATAACAACAACCTCACGTCGTGTCTGCTTGGCTCCAAATTCATCGAGTGACAATACTTCAATGGAGTCAGTTTCACGTCCACTAGCAGACCATTGGTTAACTCCATTTCTTAAGAAACCTAGAATATTGTCATATCCAATTCGATGAAGCATGGCCTTTGCTAAGACCAAATCATCACCATCAATACTGAGAATTATGGAGAATGTCTGTTCAGGTCGCAAGGCCCATCCAGCCAACCATCCCATGATCTTGAGTTTGATGCTAATCGAACGGGGTATATGGCGTTTCAGAAACTCAGCAGCTGGACGAATATCAAGAGCACGATGACCATCGTCCTCCAACATTTTGCTGAACGATTCAATGTCAAGTTCTTGAGGCTCAGGAAGATCAGCGATAATTGGAGGACCTATTGTATTCAGATGTTCACAATGTTTGAAGTATAAAGCACGAGTGAGACGTTGGCGAACTTTCGATGCCACAAATACATCCTCACTCATACCTAACCAAGCATTGTTTGCTTTCTCAAAACCTATTGTTGAGAACTCGCGGTCACCGATATCCTTTCCACATACAGACCCAGCTCCATGACCGGGATGTATAATAACACCATCACCAAGAGGAAGAAGTATCTGATTAAGACTATTGTAGAGCTTTCTTGACATCTCTTCATGTTTCTTCAGGTCGACTAGATCTGTTCGGCCCACTTCATTCACAAACAATGTGTCGCCGGTGAAAGCAACAATTGGGTCAGGTCCAACAGTTCGGTCTGCAACAACATAGCATATACTATCATCAGTATGACCAGGAGTCTGAAGGCAGGTGATGCTCATTTTCCCAATTGTAAAGGTCTCACCATCTGCTAAACTGTTGTCACCATACCGGAAATTAGTTTGATTCGAATGTCCGATTCGAGCCTCTGGGACCATTGCCTTCAGTTCGAGAGACCCTATGACATAGTCCTCATTTCTGTGAGTCTCAAAAATGTGTGTGATCTCAACACCCTCTTCATCGGCAAAATGTTTGTAGATCGAAGCATCTCTACGGGGATCAACAACCATGGCTTCTCTTCCGGAACTAACGAAATACGAAAGAGCTGCAATCCCTTCGGATTTTATGGTTCTTATCTTCATCTCAGAGTTCACTTCATCAAATTTGGTGAACTGGCTTTTAAGAAGTGAGGTGTTGATAGTAGTTTACTCGGTAGGAAAAGATTAAACAGATGCTAATTCAATATGGATTTGTTATGGACGAGCATTGTGAAACATTAGACGCAGAAGAGGGAATAGTCGTAGACACATCACTTGATGTCCTGAGGAAAGCAGCGACGAAAGTATTGTACGAATACAATGAGAGTATCATTGATATGCACGGAGAAGTTCGTCCTGGTGATAGCGAGATTCAAACTGGTGATACTGTATTATTCGAAGAGAAGATTCAAAATTGCCCTGCACGAGTTATAGCAGTCAAAATAATCAGAAACTTCTGGTATCTCAATGCTACATCTGAAACACCAAAGAGTGGTTATCCATCCGGGCGGGATGCAATGAAAGCAGCAGAGATGGATGAACAAAATCTCCGTATCCTTGAGCGATTCCTGATTGCAGAAGCGGGAGCCGATCATGTAAGGGACGTTCAAAACTGGAAGCCAGACTTGAAGGGCGAGGCTGTGGATGTTCTTGGTCTAGTCGGAAATGTTACAAGAAGATATTCATGAAGCATTCGTCAGTTTTATTAAACACCCGAATTCCAGAACTCACTAGGCGAGAGAACATTGGAGAAAATTCGTCAAAAACTCAATTGGAACAAATGGCCTGAGTACGGGAAGACAGTATTCTTTGTTGTGCTCATCGTCGGGGTCACATTTGCCGGATATGGAATTTTCACGATCGCAATGGGGACCTCATCGCCTCTTGTGGTAGTAACAAGTGAGTCTATGTCACCCACTCTCGAACGGGGCCATCTTCTTGTTCTACAAAGGCAAGCCCCAGAAGATGTCCATGTTGGGGATATCATTGTATACAACGCCGATTGGCACTCTCAGGCACCTGTGGTGCACCGAGTGATCCAACGAGAATATGTTGACGAAGAATATAGATATTATACTCAAGGGGATAACAATAACCAGGCAGATCCTTTCTATCGGACCTATGATGACATTGTGGGAGTTGTTGTGGCCGCAATACCGTGGATAGGAAATATCACACTTTTTCTACAGACACCTGGTGTCCTACCGGTGGTAGTTTTTCTACTCATCCTGATAATGGTCATCCCCGAGTTCATATTTAAGAAAGAAGTAGAAAAGGAAGTCGAGGAAGGTATGTCTGAGCCCGAAAACAATGCCCTCAATGCCTAAATGGGGGTTCTTCTAACTCTGAAACCATGGCCATTCGAAGTGTTAGAAGATATTCAAGCTTGTTCGTCATTTCTATCATAGTAGCAATTCTCATTGTGCCTGCAATTGTGAACAACGCCGCGGCTTCTAGTATCAATATCATAGACTATGATCTGGAGGGCATCAATGCCGACACGTCTCAATACTACGTTCTCTGGATTCATGGTGAAGATGCCATATCCTTAGAAGTCAATGCATCGGTCCTTGAATTTGTAGGTTCAACTGGATGGCCTCAGCTATCAATCAAAATCTTCGCGTATGAAGACTATTCATACGGCACCGGTGCTCTCGCTAGTTGTGGAACGAGTGACAATTACACTTGTCGACTAAATTTCGATGCGTCAGGTCATGACAAGTATGTTGTTGCTGTGAAAAACCTAGACCAAGTGGATGATGCAGTGTACAACATCACATTTTCTTCAGTGGACAGTATCGATTTTCAATACACCTCCATCTTTGATATTGATGATATTGTTGACCCTCAATCTAATACAATCTCAATCACATATTTCCAAAGTACCAATCCATACCTTTTCCGCTTCGAGAGCAGCGGTAATTCACGCGTTGTTGCGGAATACATTTCCTATAGCACCTTTAGCACCAGTGATGAACTTTACTTCATGATTTACAACAAAGGCAATACTACTGACTTGTTCGTAGGAATTCTCGGTCTGCCTTATATCGAACCCTACCCATCACTGACAGCATACATCATTGATTTCGAAGATATTGGAGAAGAAGACCAGGAGGTCCTCTATCTTTGGACCATCGCCAATTATTCATGCAGTGGAATTTTCGCATGTGAGAGTGGACATCGTTATAACTTTTGGATTGACATTGGCTCTTGGGAACCTGACCTCTACATTTTTTTTGACACCTTTGGAAATGAAGAATTGAACTTTGAAACTGACCTCTTTGCAGAAAATCCCGAAAGTGTAGTTTCATTGAGGTTATCATTCACAGATCCGTGGATAGAATATCGCGAACTTCAGCGAGATATTTTCAACTTCAATCTGGGTATTGGAGGGCTTGCAGCTGGAGGCGGTGGAGTTTTTCTGTTCGCCATCTGGTACTATCGGAGAAGATTTCACTAGTCAAACAAAGTATCAACAAGACCTGTGAATGATTCAGCGTAACCGTGGGGTAGAATACTCTCTGCAGTGTCACGTATAAAGGCGGTAGCGGTTTCTTCTTCAAATCGAAGAGCTAACATCTTGGAACCTAGCTCTGCTGATAATGCTTCAAACTTTGCACCCTTCGTTGCGGCAGGAATAGCAATAATGATAGCTTTGACTGCTTTAGCATCTAGGACTTTCTTAAGACGCTTTGCTGAATAGAATGCTGCAACTCCGCCACTTCTATCCCAATCTTTCACGTTAGGTAGATCGATACCGACGTATTGAGTTACACCGTCTTTGTTCAATTCGACAATAGCTGCTTGTTGTTTCTGCGTTCCTGTTCCGGAGACCTGTAGTTCAACCTCGATACCAAGAGGGTTGGCTGCAAGGATGATTGCTTCCACTATAGAGTTCATAACAACCGTTGATGTCAACTTGATAACATAATCCTCTTGCGGAGCGACTTCTACATCTACTTTGTCGAACAGTATCTCATCCAATCGAGGAATCAGATATCGGATTGCTTCGCGGGGATTACCCTCGCTCTTTTTGAAAGCTATTTCAATGTCTTCTGCAGTGTACGGGTACAGCTGGTCTGGTGGTGGTTCGATGTTCTGCTGTCGCCAATATTTGTTCATAGTCTCAGACACAAAGGAAGCAACATCGTCCCTTGAGAATGGTCTGAGATGGACCGGTGCCTCCATTCTAGATTTCATGGGACCATCGGCTATGGCGTATATACGGTCCCAAATCTCTGACAAGCATGAAGCAATAATAACTACGTTTTTCGTTTCATTATAGAGGCGTTTCAAGATTTCAAGGAAGTGTCGTTCCGCATCCTCTCCATATGCATTGTACGGACCCTCCATCTCGTCAATAAACAGAACGATCGGTCTCTCTGAACCTTCAGCAAGAATCTTGAGCATAGCCATTGTTACATCATCTTCGTCGAGGATTGTTCTTACTCCCAACCGTTGGAGTTCCTGCTCACTGAGGGCATCTCCAAGTAACCACCTTCTAGCAAGGTCTCGTGTGGCAGGATCAAGCCGGTACCGAAGCAATGCTTTGACTGCATCTGAAGATATCCCAGGATAATCCACCAGAAGTCGTTCCATTGCGTAGGTGTAGTCATAGATCTCATGTGTTACACCTTTCACACCTCCGAATTTCGAGATTAGCATATCCACTGTTTCTTCGAACAGCTCATCTCCTGCTTCATCAACAATGCATGCATGAAGATGAAGAGGTACTCGAACAGAAGAAGGTGGAGAGGGTACATAGACAGCAAGAAAGTTCCCAGCTGCGAAGATATCTTCTTGTTCTTTTATGACCCAATACAGGTGAGTCTTTCCCATTCCAGCCGATCCGAGGATTGGTTGAAGTCTGGGGGTATGATCCTTCATTGTGAATCGAGCAACACGCCAGATGGCTCGGTCAGCATCTTGGTGAGGACCGGGAATGTCAACATCATCCGGCATATCACCTCTCGAAACATATCTCCTCAAAGGAGGGTCTTCTCTAAGAATGTCTAGATACATCTGTGTGTCAAAATCAGCGGGTGTGTCACTAAGTGGCGTAATAGCAAACTACCTCCTCACGCAGATTTACAATCGTGACGAAATGATTTGAATGTACCGAACTCAATAGCTGTATGATAAAAGATTATCAGGAGGATGAATCGAAACTTTGTCGTGTATAGGAATGTGACATCAGATTGGAACAGCATAGTGCTAATGGATCTAACGCATCAAAGATTGCAAGGCTGTCGTTATTATCAGCATTGAACAGATTGTCCCAATCATTCAATACGATTGTTCTTCCACTCTTCGTGCTATCCATTGGTTCTGATGAAGCGTTCTATGGCTTAATAGTCGCAATGGCAGGCTATGTCCAGTCCGCATTTGTTTTCCCGGCAGGTATGTTCAGTGACAAAAAAGGAAGGGGGCCTGCAATCCTTTTCGGTGGGCTATTCTCTGGCGTAGTGATAATACTCCTTCCCTTCGCAGTGGACCCCATAATTGTACTTGTTCTATATGCAGCCACGGGAATTGGATCTGGCTTTCGGATGTCTTCTGTTCAAGCATTGATAGCTGATGCCACAAAGAGAGGGGATGAGCGAACAAAATCATACGGTTATACAACGGCCATTGCTACAGTTGTCGCCGTGGCAGGTCCCTTCATCGGAGGATTCATACTTGATGAAACAGCATTCCCGGGAATCGACCCTGTAGTGGTCAGGTATATGATTCTGTTCTTCATCATGGGTGCTCTTAGAATCTTGGCAGGAATTGTCGGATTCATGACAGAGAGATGGTTGAAGACACAAGGCATGTTGAATCATGTTGATACAGCCGATGCTCCACTCGAACAAACTCAAGACGCTAAGAACGATACCAAGACAGCAACAATGTTTGGAGTCAGTCGTCTCATCATGGGTTTCAGTTCAGGAATGGTTGTCCCATATATGGTACTCTGGATCATTGATGCATTCAACCCCAGCGAGATTGTTTTAGGAAGTCTGCCAGCTATCGCTAACCTGACCCTTGCGTCAGGAGCGTTGTTTGTTGGTCTGATGAGTGAACGGACTGGAAAACTAAAGATGATCACAGGTTTGTATATTTTAGCCCCAATTCTAACAATAGGAATAGTGCACTCACCTCGACCTGAAGGTTTTATCCTGATGGCTGTTTTCTACATTTCTCGCCAAGCTGTATCGAACATGGCTCAGCCAGCTAATAATTCACTCTTAATGGAAGAGATTAGTCAGAAGAGAAGAGGCCGTACATATGCTCTTACTAGAGTCATGTGGACATTTCCAAGACAAACTGGAACACTATTGACATCAGTGATGCTCAGTCTGGGAATGTTCACTTCGATGACCGAATTTGGCGTGATTGTATTTCCTATCGCGATGACTCTCTATCCAATCAGCGTTATTCCAATGTATTTCGCTGTGAAGAGAAATCGAGAATTAGTAATAGCCCGAACTACTGAGGGTCTTTGAACGTACCATCAGGATATTTCTCTACGAACTCCTTTTGAAGGATGTCCATGATTAGAAGACCCTTGTGTGCTCCATCCATGAATTCTGTCTCACGGAGAAGTCCAACTCGTTTGAATCCGATTTTCTCATAGACTTGAATCGACCGCTCATTGTCCTCCATAGTGTCAAGATAGATGCTATTCAGACCGAGGATGTAAAACCCAACACCAAGCAGTACAAGCATCGCATCAGTCCCGTATCCTTTCCCTCGCTTCTCGGGATTGTAGATTGAGATCCCGCATTCTGTTCGATTGTGTGGAAACTTGATATCTTCCAATCGGGCGATGCCAAGGAAGTCCTGAGTCTCTTTCTCCTCAACAGCGAGATAGAGATGCCCATCGTTCCAAGGATTCCAAATTGAAACCTTGTGCAACCACTGTTCAATAAACTTTCTAGACCTGACAATCGGCGGACCTAGGAACCTTCTCAATTCAAGGGTGTTATAGAATTTCAGAATGTCATCGAGGTCTGACATCTCTAGCGCACGAAGACGGACAAGTTCTCCTGTGTACATACCTAGTCTGTGTAAGTTCCTCTGATAAAGGTGGTTCATCAGAGCCGGAATCCTTAACATTCACCAGATTGTCTAATGATATTTAACTCATTGAGGTGAATGCTGAGTGTCAAATACTTCATGGAAAACACCACTTGGAATCCTGCGATTGTTGATTGTGTTAGCAATCTTATCTACAGTCGTGATGGTTCAAGTTTTTGTGGGTCTATTTTCGCCGAATTGGATCTTCCTTTCTGGTTCTGCGATGATTGTAGTTCTAGCTTTGGTCAATTATATTGACAAGAAAAACGATGCTAATTGGTCTCGTTTCGGGTTACTAATGTTCATTGCAATGTTTGTCTGTTTCTTTGCAGACCTCCTAATGGCAGGAGTGTTCTACATAATCCCCGGAGAGAGTCTCATCAACGGAGTTCTCTTCTTCATGATGGGACATGTGATTTACATATTTGCGCTAAGAGACCGCTCATCACTACTGCTGCGAAGTGAGTCTCCAAAACTAATCACTCGAAATCTAGCAATTTGGATTGTGAGCATTGCGGGGGTCTTTATCCTCTTCTTTTTCACTCTGTACAATCCAGCTGATATGATAATCAGTATTGGGTTGTTTGGCTATGGGATTTTCCTGACCTCGTCTCTTGTATTCAGTATAACAAAGTGGTTTGATAACTTCCCAAAAATCTTCAGTCTTTGCTTAATCATAGGCTTTCTGTTGTTCTTCATATCGGATTACATCCTAGGATACAAAATCCTGAATGATGGTGGTTTCCTCAGTGGCATAGAAGCGGTGGGTGTAACATACCTCTTGGGTCAGATGATAATTCATCTTTCACCTATGTTCGGTAGTGAAGAATGAGGTCTGTCCATGGAGAAAGAATATCTACTAGCAAATATGACCTGGCAAGAGGTCGAGAAGAGGCTTGAAGATTGTGATATCGCACTTGTCCCTCTTGGTTCCACTGAACAACACGGACCCGCACTTCCTGTGAGTACGGATCATTTCATTGCAACACAGTTTGCACACAAAACTGCTGAAACGGTCTGGGATAATCACAAAGTTGTGGTTACTCCACCAATCACCTTTGGATTCTCTCCACATCATATGGAGTTCAAGGGGACAATCACGCTCAGTGAGTTGACTCTGTCAAGCATGATTGCGGATATCTGTCACTCCCTTGCTCAGCATGGGTTTAAGAAAATTGTAATTGTCAATGGTCACGGCGGAAATGAAACTGCAATCTCAAATGCTCTGCATGATATGCATGGTAACATCGATGCAAAGGTCTACCATTTGAATTGGTATGATATGGCAGGAGATAAGATCAAAGAAATAGTCACTCCACCTGTATATCATGCATGTGACATGGAAACTTCCGTTGCTTGGTATCTGGGTCAACGAGTTCTGGAGGACAAGAGAGTTGATGAGCCCGGAAAAGTACTGGTACCAGGCTTCATTATTCCGGATGGACTCGCGCCACCACCACGTGCAACTGTATCATATAGTTTCAAGGAGATAACTGAATCAGGTGTTGTTGGATATTCCACGAAGGCTACGAAGGAGAAAGGCAAGCTCATTGCAGACTTGGTTCTTGAACGTCTAGTGAGCTTCATCAAAGAAATTGGGAAAATGTAACCTCTAAGACGCTTGTGTTCGCCCAGGATGCAATAGGATGTGATCGATGTTGCTAGTCTCATCTTGGTCAATGATGAGCTTGGCAGCCTTCGCTACATCTGATGCAGTGAGCATATTGTTTCGATTGACTTCCTTCCCATCAAACCAAGGAGTCGAAACTGAGCCGGGGTTAATCGTCGCAGCTTTTACCATCGTTCCCCTCAGCTCTGACCTCAGACACCAGACCATAGCTTGGACTGCATGCTTGGTGCCAGAATAGATGCTTGTCCTAGGTGAAGTATGCAGCCCCAGGTTTGAGGAGGTCACGATGACCTGTCCTGTGTTTCGGGACTTCATTCCAGGCAGGACCTTTCTCATCCACAGGAACACGCCTCGGACATTCGTGTTGAATTGCTCGTCAAACTGAGAAACTGTCATGTCCTCCAAATTTCCGAAGTGACCCACACCCGCGTTTGCTACCAGTACATCCACACCACCCATCATGGCTTCTGCTTCTGAAAATTGGGTGTCTACCGACTCTTCACTAGAGACATCTCCAACTCCAAGGAATACCTTACCGCCCAGAGACTTGACTTTCTTGCACACCATCTTCAGTCGTTCTTCATTCCTACCAGTAAGATAGAATGTATGACCCTCAGGAGCCATCTCGAGAGCAATTGCTTCTCCAATTCCGCTTGAAGCACCTGTTATCAGAATCCGTTTCTTCATAGTATTCCTTTCCAGAGTTATTTTCAATGAAGAGGTTTTTCTAGCTTCATGTCTACTTGCTACAATGGTGATATATGCATGGTTGAAGATAAAAACATGAGGGGTCCGAAGAAATGTCACAATTGTGGTTCAGTGAATATAATCGGTCCTTATGATGCTGTTAGATCCTTCTTTGGTCTATTCAACTCAGTAATTCATCAAGCTTACATTTGCGTTGATTGTTTTCACTCCATGTTCTTCATACACATGGAAGATAGAGAGAAGGTTGTCAACGAGTCTCAGAAGTTATTGCATCAATATCAGTGATTGTTGCCACTGATACAATACTTAAATTCAATATTGTGAATATTATCCTATTGTAATTATCAATTCAATGGAGTACAATAAAGTGGCTGAAATTCGACGAATTAAGATTTTTATCAAAAGCCAGCCAACAATGGAAGGTGCTGGAGTTCGGCTGAAGCGTGTCTTCGGACACAGAGAAACAGCCCTCATGGATCCATTCCTTCTCCTTGATCATTTTGGTTCTGACAATCCTGACGACTACATGAAGGGATTTCCCTGGCACCCTCATAGAGGAATTGAAACTATCACATACATGATAGAGGGTCGGGTGAAGCATGAGGATAGTCTTGGTAACAGCGGCTCTATTGAATCAAGAGATGTTCAGTGGATGACTGCTGGAAGTGGAATCATCCATCAAGAGATGCCCGACCGGTCGAATGGTATGATGATGGGTTTTCAACTATGGGCGAATCTACCCAAGTCAGACAAGATGATGCATCCGCGCTACCAAGATGTCAAAGAATCAGAGATACCTGAAATTGTTACAGAGAGTGGTGCTACGGTAAGGATCATCTGCGGCAAATTAAATGGAACTTGTGGACCAGTCACTAAGATTGTCACGGACCCAGAGTATATGGATGTAATCGTGCCTCCTGGTAAGGAGTTCACTCATTCTGTGAAGAAAGGACACACAGTCTTTGCGTTTGTATTCGAAGGTAATGGATACTTCGATGAAGACAAGAAGCAGCTCATCGAATCAGACCATCTTGTGTTGTTCGAGGATGGTGACCAGATAATTGCCAAGGCAGGAGAAAACCAACTTCGATTCCTGTTAGTATCAGGAATGCCAATTGGAGAACCAATTGCTTGGTACGGACCCATCGTAATGAACAACAGAGAGGAACTTGACCTAGCATTCCAAGAATATCGAGAGGGTACATTTATCAAACACGATTAGTCGCACGAAACGAAGGGCATATATAGTCGAAAATTTGGCCCCCGTTTGTGTGTACGGCCCAAAATTGAGGGGCACTATACCATTAACATTCGCGGTGAAGATTATGACTAGGGACCCAACAGGCTGGATGAGAGACGAGTACAACAAACTCGTTGAACAGAATTTTGACTGGAAAATCAGGGAACTGCAAGGTCCTTCAACACCCATCGCAAAGATTGATGGTAAAGAGGTAATCATGCTTTGTAGCAATAACTACCTCAACTTGAGCAACAATCCAAAGATGAAGGAAGCGGCTCTAGAGGCAATAAAGTCCCATGGAGTCGGTTCTGGGTCAGTTCGAGCAATTGCTGGAACCATGGACATTCACCTAGAGTTAGAGCGCAGATTAGCCAACTTCAAGGGTGCCGAAGCATCTCTCACTTACAGTGCTGGTTTCACAACAAACGAGGGTCTGATACCCCAACTTGTCACTAAGGAAGATGCGATCATCTCCGATGAGTTGAATCACGGCAGTATTATTGATGGAGTCCGTCTGACCAAGGCTAAACGTTTCGTGTACAAGCACAATAATGTTGCAGATCTTGAAAGAGTTCTCGCCGATGCTGAAAAAGAGAATCCCAAAAAGATGCTCGTCATCACGGACGGAGTCTTCAGTATGGATGGAGATATCGCTCCACTGGACGGTGTTGTCAAGGCAGCAGAGCCTCACGGCGCTATGATCTATGTCGACGATGCACACGGTGAAGCAGTCCTTGGTAAGGGTGGAAGAGGAATCGTATCCCACTTCAATTTGACTCACAAGCAAGTCCATTTTGAGATGGGGACCTTCTCAAAAGCATTTGGAGTAATGGGAGGTCATGTTGCAGGAAGTCGAGACATGGTGAACTATGCTCTGAACAAGAGCAGGTCATGGCTCCTAAGCGGTTCACATCCCCCAGCAACTGCGGCTGCTTGCATTGCAGCAATTGATATTCTTGAGACCGAAGAACACCACGTCAAGAATCTCTGGGAGAACAGAGAGTACTTTGTAAAGGGTCTCCAACAGATGGGCTTTGATACTGGATTTAGTCAGACGCCGATCATTCCAGCAATGACCGGTGAGAGTTCAAAAGCAGTTGCCCTGAGTGACGGTTTGTTCAAGGAAGGCATTCTCGCCCTACCTATCGTATTCCCAATGGTTGCTCGTGACAAGGCAAGGATTCGAAACATGATGACCTCCGGTCTATCAATGGAACAGCTAGATATTGCGCTAGCAGCATACGAGAAGGTCGGAAAACAAGTGGGCATCATCTAAGATTCAAAAGTGGAGCATCTCCTAAGGGGATGCACCACCTTGCTCTTTTTGTGAATGCAACGCACACTGAATTAATTGACTTTCTGATCGACGGTCTCAAGTTCTACAATGGGTGCGAATCTAAAACTGACTTCCGGAAGATAATAACGGGTAATCTTGATGAGATGCTCCGCATCATCAGTCTCCACAAGCTGGAAGCCTTCAGGCCCATCAACCATCGTAAAGTTCTTTGAGATGAACTTTGCATGTTGTTCAGGATCTTTCTTTACTATGTCTCGAAATTCCTTCAATTTATCCATGACCGCATTATGATCTCCAGAATCGTATTCCCAGAACATGATATACTTCATTGAATCAACTCCATGAAACTCAAGTATAATTCACTATAGTTAGTTAAGAGCATTGTGAAATGGCATTTTTTGAAATTCTTCAGGAAATCACCCTTTTTCATATTTGTGATATTTTAATGTTCGATTAAGAAAATAGTAAGAAGCACTTATCTCCTAGAGGAGATATAGATTAGTACATGTCGGAATTCGAGAAGGATGCAACCCTGCGGAGTGTGTTACTCGATGCGGCAAAGTCGGGAGAACGGATGAGATTCTACGGACCGGGTATGATGATTGTCGCTGAAGGACAAATCGCCTTTGTTGGAGAGGATGTTGTCGGCATAAAGCACGGTGACACCAAGGATGCGGATGAGTTCGTCTGCATTGAATGCATCATCAAGGTCCAGACTTTGGGCGAGTATCGTCACTATTGAGTTACAATACAATAGACCTGTTGGCTCCATAGTCTAGTAGATACCATAAGCCAGTAAGATATACAGCATCATCACAAACACCGCAATCATGGATACTGATTCTAACGCATTGACCTTCGAATCGTCAGTGATCATCACCCTAAGCATGAACATCGAGGGGAAGGCGAACACCAGGAGTATCAGAGACGCTAGGTCGATTGGTATGACTGCATTTCCACCGGTGGTAATCCAACCTAATATGCCACCTACTACAAGTGTGAAACCAAAGATCACGAAGAACACCTGTACTATTCCCCCAAAGGCATTGGACAGGGCAATTTCAAGCTGGTCCTTCCTATGACTACTGGCAACTATAATGTACTCTGGAGTTCCTCCGAAAATGACAAGTAAGAGAGCAGCATGAATCATGTTCAATTGAAGTGTATCGATTGCGAAGTTGGCAAAGTTAGCAAGAGCCTCTCCACCCAACAATGCACCAAGTGATGCAAGAGCCACGAAGACTAGGACAGTTTGTTTACTCATCTTTGGATGATGAACCTCACCGGTCATGAGAGGATCGTCGGAATCGGGTTCATATTTTCCAAAGTATTTTGTGATTCTGTAAAGATACGCTACAAATACTCCCAGGAGACAAGAACCAAAAACAATGAGTTCTCCCGAGCTCAGACTTCTAGCAGAAAGTAGGTGCGCATCATCTATTGAGAAAAGATACACAACCATCATAGAAAGACCCACGGCTAGACTGATGACAGCTCCCATACTGAGCAGGTCAGACCCGACCCACATTATAGCGTCAGGCAAGGTGTAGTTACCGTCCTCATCCTTCGGAAGAACCAACGTGTAGAGTGCAAAGACTATAGAGTTCATGAAAATGGTTGCCAGCGCTAGTACCCAAGCCATTTCATATTGACCGCGAAATAGAAGGAATGCGATTAGAACTAACTCAGGTATTGTGCTTGCTAGACTTGCATATATCCCAGCGACATAGTCCGTCATTTTCGCATTATGTGCAATGCCCTCAACCGACAGTACAAATGCCTCACAGGATCCAGCAATGAGTAAGATGCCACCAAAAAGTTCCGTAATAGCAAGAGTGTTTTCTGGAAGATGGAAACTGAAGAATTCCAACACAATCAACGATAGGACAATGGCCAGTCCAACAATGTATGATATTTGCCATAACTTCAGCTTCATCGCTTGACACCTGCACTTAGATGGGGCATAATGACCCCCAATTAAACTTCTCCCCTTTGGATGAACTTCGGTCAGACGTCGTCAGCAAGGACTTTCCGAATCATGGTTGTTGCCGTTCTACCGATTACTGTGATCACAATCTGGACCAAGAAGGCAATGAAGAAGATACCTACAGACAATGACATTCCAAAGAAGCTAAGCGATGCAGCAGCTTGTGCAGCTAGGAAGTATGTCCATAGAAGATAGTAACCATAAATTCCGAGAATCAGGATGAATCCAACAGCTAGTCCATAGATTATGACTACGGTCTTCACACCCGGTCCTTTGAGATCAACCTCGCCAACGCCCTCAGCAATCACAATACGACCAATCCGACGGTTGAACCTTACAAAGAAACTTATTGCACCCAAGAATATGAAGAGGGTGATCATCGCACCGACTAGTAACAGGAAAATTGCTACATCAGGTTCGATAACTGCAACATAGTCCCGGATAATATAAGCTGTGGCAGAACCAAGTAGCATTATCGCTGCTACAATTTCAGCAACAAGGGTAATCGTTGCTGTTCCTCGAAACATAGACCCTACGTCAAGAATTTCTTCATCAGTCGACGATGTGGTTGTTGATTCATCAGACAGAATAGTTCCCTCCGATTGCGTGCATATGTAGTGAGTTGTGAGGCTTCATAAAGACTTGTTGTCTTGAGTGAGAAAGCTCAATAAGAGACGGGTACATGTCCAATTGGCGTTGATACAATGGTCAATTTTATCGATGATATTCCCGCGGGACCAGACCCTCCAAGTGAGATCTATGTCATTGTGGAACTCACAAAAGCGAGTAAGAACAAGTATGAATATGATGCAGACCTCAATCTCTTCAAGCTGGATCGAGTTCTCTATACATTTGCTCCTTTCGACTATGGATTCATCCCTCAGACACTAGATCATGATGACGACCCATTGGATGTGATCCTTCTCATTAACGAGCCAACATTCACATCATGTGTGGTACACGCGAGACCTATTGGGATAATGGAGATGGATGACGCTGGAAAAATCGATGACAAGATAATCGCTGTTCCAATGAAAGAACCATACTATAGAGACGTGAAGAGTATCATCGACCTTCCTCGCAGCCAGATGGATGAGCTGCGTCACTTCTATGCAACATACAAGATTCAAGAGGGAGGCCACACAGAAATCAAAAAGTTCCGAGAATTGAAAGATGCATACCAGACCATAAAGAGATGCATGAACGATTACAAAACGGGAATCAAGACTTAATCTAAACCAAAAGCATCTAAAGCGCATCACAGAGCAGCAAAGACTCGAGTTGGTCATATGGAAGAAAAAAAGCTCTATCGTGCAGTCATCTTCGATTTCGATGGAACAATTGCAGACAGTATGCCATTTCTACAGAGTATCGGTGTCGACATCATGATGAAACACTTTGGAGTGTCTAAGGAAGATGCTACAGAGAAGTATGTGTCAACCACAGGGCTACCGTATGAACATCAGATCAAAATGAACTTTCCAGATAGCCCAAGAAACGAAGCAGCAATTGAAGAGTTTGAGAAATTGAAGATTGAGCGCATCTTTGAACAAGAACTATTTCCAGACGCTGAAAGGACTGTTAGGAAACTCAACAAGATGGGATTTGATGTCTTTGTGTCCTCATCAACATTTCAACCAACTATTGAGGAATACTTCAGTCGAAAAGGAATTCTTGATCTATTCAAGGCGATTATTGGATACAGACCAGGTTTCGAGAAGGGTGCAGATCACTTCAATCACATCAGCTCAGGGTATGAAATTCCACTTGATGAGATGGTCTTTGTTGGAGACTCTTTGAAAGACTATGAGCGGTCTAGGGGTTTTTGTGATTTTATAGCTGTGAAGGGTATGTTTGATAGTGAGAGGTTCCATGAAGCAGGACACAAGGGGCGAACGATTTCCCAGCTCTCAGAGATACAGGAGATAATCGACTATTTTGAGTGATGAGAAACACAATAGGATTCATATCATAATTATCCAATGAACGAGTAGTGGTGAATTGGAGTGGAGTGGTCGCGATCACACCGTTCGATAATGTGTCTTGGTCTTCTAGTTGTATTCATAGTGGGTTCATACCAACCGATTCCCTGCCAGGCAGATATTGCAAATACAACTGATCTAGACATGGGAGGCACCATGAGTAATAGTTCAGGTCTATCCATGCTCAGAGCTGATGTCGGTATTAGGTTAGTGCATACTGAAGAAGGAATGAATGCAAGTGTTGTAGGTCAGTTCAGTGTGATATCGAATGTTAATCAGACAGCTCATCTCGCATTCGTCTACCCAGAGTACTGGGCAAATTATGGCCAGAGCTATATCAATATCGAGCAACAAATATTCGTGAATGGGATATCAGTTAACTACACCATCATATCCTGGGAAAACCTGACTACCTACAATTTTCAAACCGATCCCACGGAGTTTGGAGGAACTTGGATAGAGGGTGCAGAGTTTGTCTTATTTTCATATCCAATGGTTGCGGATGAAACAAGTCTCATCAAGGTAATTACAGAGGCATATCCAATGGAAAACGGGCACTATTCCTATTTCTCATACATTGTAGGTTCTGCGAAGACCTTTGGGGATATCACACATCAAACAGTGGAAATGCATATTGTAGAGGAGAAACAATTTCTTGAATTCTCATTTTACCCTGAAAACTTCATGACTGTTTCCACCAATGACACAGGAACTACTGCAACGTGGGATATGATTATTGATTCCAGTTGTAATGTCAGTGTGGTCCATTTCAGGGGAAAGGTATCAGAGTACGTCCGTGTGCTCCCAGTTCCGTACAATGTTGCGCAAATAGTGGGAATTGGAGGTAGTGTAGTCATTATCGCTTTAATATTGGTTGTCGTATTTGTAAGGAGGCGACATTAGCAAACTAGTCTACTTTGACTGCGACAGCGGGACCTCCACCACGGAGTTTGTTCATCTTCTCCAGAATCTCACGAATATGAGGAACAAACGGTTCTGGAACAGTGACGACGTTGTCCGATGGTAGATTCTCAAGAACATCTAGTATTTTCTCAAGAGTGTGTTTCTTCATCTGCCGACAGACAGCCCCTTCATACATGGGAATAATCGTCTTCTCAGGATGCCGTTTCTGTAACTGCTGAAGCATTCCCATTTCAGTTGCAATTATGAACACCTTCGCATCAGATTCTGCCACCGTGCGTGCCATCATCCCTGTTGACCCTATCATGTCCGCCTGCTCTTGAACTTCAATCGGACACTCAGGATGAGCTATTGCCACAGATTCAGGATACTTTTCTTTCAATTCAATCAACATGCTAAGGTCAAACATGTTATGAACATAGCAATGACCTCTTTGATCAATATCGATGATTTCAATAGATGTGTGAGTCCGTACGTAGTCTGCAAGATTTGCATCGGGTCCAAAAATGACGCGATCAACCCCAAGAGATTCCACAACCTCAACTGCACTTCCTGAAGTGCATATCATATCTGCTTCTGATTTAGCTTCTGCTGTCGTGTTGACATAGACAACAACCGGAACACCGGGATATTCCTTCTTCTTCTTCCGGAGTTTCTCTGCATCGAGGTAGCCAGCAAGTGGACAGAGTGCTTTGGGGTCGGGAATGTAAACAGGAACGTTGGGGGATAACACTGCCGCCATCTCGACCATGAATTTAACACCCGCAAAGATGATCATCTCGAAACCATCACTCTCAGCAGATTTCCGAGCGAGCTGCAGAGAGTCACCTACAAAGTCTGCGATCTCTTGAATCTCAATGATTTGGTAGTTGTGGGCAAGTATGAGTGCTTTACGCTCTTTCTTCAACTTGAGGATTTTCTCTTGCAGGTCTCTGGTGTCGGTAACCATTGATTGCACCTTGTGTAAGCTCCTTTGTCAGCGCTTTTAATCAAATTCCAAACGGCAACTCTTGCCAATCTGTCAGTTTCATTTAAGTATACATTGCTCTTCATTGAGGATTCAAGCAGTAAGAACGATGTACCTTCACGTACACTAAGATTTTCGCTCTCACTGTTAATGAGTGAAGGGATAGCAGGCAGGGTCTCTACCACGTTACCAACAAAGCCTAAGAAGGGCTCTTACACAAAAAGGCACGTGGAAATCAAGTGATTACTATGACCACAGCGACAGGAATTCCAAAAACTAAGAACAATGCAATCAAAGAATTGTTCAATCAAGCCATCTCAGATGTTGATTTAATGAAGAATGGAAAGAAGGTTCCGGATGAGAAGGGACCATTTGATGAATCAAGGGAATTCCTAGCCTTCGAAGTAGCAAAAGCCACGGAGATCCCGGTCAAGGACTTAGCCAAGGCAGAAGCAGCCGACGTGGTTCTATTGGAGATTTTCAGAGATGCACGTGCTGACCCAACTCCATCAGATATTACTCTGTCAATGACATTATGTTTGTATGGGGTCGCCCTTGGAAATTATAACGAGGAAGACTTCAGGTATCTCTATAGATACTCGTTAAGACATGTCAGGAATCAGAATCAAATCGAGAGTTGGCTTCGTAAGGCACTTGTCTTTCTTGCTGCAACTAAATATGAATCTTCAAAAGAAGTGATGTCTGAAATCAGGTACTGGCTTCAATTTCTGGGGGCACCAGTCTTTAGCCCAGCATTGTTTAGTGACATAGGTGATGTGTTTGGAGTTGATATCAAGTCATATCTTGATTCCGAAGAATTGAGACTTGTTGACTCCTTAACCCGACATCCAGAGTATATTCGAGAAGCAGTCGAAGGAAAACCCTTCATGGAAGTAATGGCGGCATGCAGGGAATGGACTCCAGATGCCTTGCTTTCGCAGTTACTGGATGACGCAAAAGAACTCGTCTACTCTGAAGCAAAGAACATAGTAACTCAGAACATGAGTGTAAGCGAATCCATTGAGGTAATGAAGAAATATTTCGAAAAGATTCAGTTCCAGAGCCACAAGGGTGCGGTCTTACCTGTACGTCTTCAGCAGTTAGAAGACCCACCACCGGGTGAAGCTATCAATCCGGTGATATTCGAGCTGATCCCACAGAAACTCAGAATGGGATTGCTACCTTCTGTCGCATACTCTAGCAAAACAAAAAAGATCGAGATCATATTTCTTGGGGGTCCAAGAATAGGGAGAAGTGGCATACTAATCAAAACAGATACTGGTGGTGTGCTACTTGATTTTGGTATATCTGTAGCTAATCATATGATACCTGAGTGGGTGCCTGAACTTGAGATGATTGATACAGTTCTGGTGAGCCATGCGCATCTAGACCACTTAGGAGGTCTTCCAGTTCTCTTCGACAAGTTCGATGGTAAATGGTGTTCTGTAGGTCCAACAGGAGGTATCGCGAAAGTTCTTCTCAACGATGCAATCAAGGTTGGAACTCCGGCGCCACCAAGAAGATACAACAAGCTTGACCTGATTTCTCGATACACTGAGGACAACATCAAGAAAGTGACAGACAACCATGTACGCTTGGAATATGGGAAAAGCAATGAGGTGGGACCAGGTATTGTTGTGACCCCCGTTGAGGCGTGTCACATCCCTGGAAGTGCTGCTTACTCCATTGACATCGAGGGCGTGAAGATTCTATACACAGGCGATTTCAATATGGATGAGTCAGTCCTATTTCCTGGAGCTAATATTCCGACAGACTCTGATTACGTAATTTTCGATGGAACATACTGGGGAAGAGAGGATTTCGACCGGAAAAAGGTAAGTCAAACAATTACTGACATTGTCGGAAACTATGGACCTGTTGTAATTCCGAGTTTTGCTGTTGGTCGGTCTCAAGAGATATTAATGATTCTTGAAAATCTAGGTGTCACTAAGAACCGGAACGTCATAGTGGGAGGAATGGCGGATCATATTACGAGCCTCGTTGGAGTTCAAGGACACTGGCAGAGCATCAAGAAGAACAAGGTGCATCTCGATAAGGATGATGTCCTTGTTGCCGGAGGTGGAATGATGGGTGGAGGATTGGCAAAACACCATTTCAACGAACATCGAAACAACGCAAATGCGGCTGTGATTCTTTGCGGGTACCTAGCGCCAAGAACCCCAGGTTGGAACTTGCTTCATGGATATGAACAACACGAGTGCAAGTTGGAATTAGCCAGACTCAGTGCTCACTCGTCTGCATCCAATCTTCAGACTTACATCAACTCTTGCAGTGGAAAGAAAATCATGGTTCACACGCCCACGGAGAAAGCACCCAAAGGTATCAGTATCCCTGAATATAGAGAAAGAATAGTAATCAAACCATGAGTCTAAGCTACAACCTCGAGTACTCCATCGAGAACCAGCTTTGTTGCTACAAACTTCATAGCTGGAAGACTGACGTTGAGTTTCCGGACAACATCTTGGAGTGCTATGGTACCATCACATAGGTCAACAAACTCGACAACAACGTTCCCATAGGCTTTCTGAGTATCCTCATCGACAGTGCCCATTTTCTTGAGATGGCTTGTTGGACCTATCTCAACCTTAAAGTCAATCCAACCAAACTGGCTCATTATCTGAAGGCAACCAAGAACGGTTTCACGAGGTAAGTCAAGGCTTCGCACAAGACCACCAATGGTGTCATTACTTTCAATTGCAGTTTTAACGGCAACTATAGCTTGACCCACATCACGATTTTCAAAGGGGAGTGGTTTCCCAGCTTCTCGTGCACGAACAATGTAGTCAAAGCTTATTGGTTTCAATGGCAGTTTAGTTAGAACATCGAATACAGAGGGCTCGAAGATTGTCTTGTCGCCGTCCCAGGTGTCCCATACGTTCTGATATTTCTGTTCAAACTCAAACAAAAGAGAAGTTAGAATACTTCGCTGCACGTCTTCTTCACTATCATTTGTGACAATGAGTGCAAGTACAAAATGCTTGGACTTCTCGACCATGACAAGATTTCCTTCATGTTCGATGGTCTCAAGAGCATCTGTAGTGCCAGAGCCATCAGCTGGTTCTGCATCAATCCCACCAAACGAGTCAAGTGCAGAGATCAGGGAAGCAACAGCATTCGGGTCAATCTCGTCGTCAGCATACTTGAGGGAATATGCAACATCTGGCATTCCCTCTTTCTGTACGATGTGCAAGAAATGAAGGAGCTTTGTGCGGTCAGGAAAAGTTTGTGCCACTATCGTTTCAGGTTGGGTTGTATCGGTTGTTATTTCCGCAGCTTCAGCTATTGCAACAGATTCAGTTATGGTTGGAATCTGTGTTTTGCTAATGGCCTCTATACCGCCATCTGCGTATGGCACGTCCTCGAATCCACTGTCTCTGGGGGGGGTCGGGGCTCCAGCAGTTCCAGGTTGGGCTACTTCTTCAGTACCTCTTCTAACAGTAATCATCTCACTGATAGGCAAATCTGGAAGTGTTACTCCAACAGTCTTAGCAGCCATTTCAAGCATGAGGCGGATGAACTCCTCACGTCTGGTCTTGTCAGTGGCCACCATAGCAAACGTTGGAGCACCCAAGAGTCGTTTGATCTTATCAGCTTTCATTGACTCGGGTAAGTCCTGTTTGTTAGCAATTATGAATAGAGGAACAGCAGGAGCTTCCTTTCGAATGGTACGCAAGAGGGACTTTGTCTGCATCACGTTCCTAAAACTTGAATCCGTAATCAGGAAGATTACGTCTGTACCTGAAAAGTAGAAGCTCCAGAGGTCTTGGAATACAGACTGTCCAGCAAAGTCCCAGACGGTAACAAGGAACGTACCGAACTGTATCGTTTCAGATGAATCAACAGCAACGTTGATGGTAGGCGTGTAGCCTCCAGGTGCAGGTTCCTTTCCAAATAGAAGTCGGAGTAGTGTACTCTTACCTACACCACCACTCCCTACGAAGCTGACTTTGAATCTTGTAAAGATGAGTTCACCTAGAATGTCATCCAGATTATCTCGGATGTAGCCAATACTGTTTCCACGAAGAGCTGTAGAAACTCGAGCAGATCCCTCGCGAACACGGTGTTGAATTACTCTGTCCTCGTCACGTCCATCGGTCACGAGTAGAAGGAGCATATCGCCATCCACTGATCCATGAAAGACCTTGTGTTTCTCTGCAACAAAAACAGGTGTGTCTTCAGCAAGACCTTCTGTTGTGTATAGGT
>JAGXOC010000149.1 GCA_019894665.1 Candidatus Thorarchaeota archaeon | reverse complement strand
AGAATCTCAAGCGCACGTATCTTCGTTATATTCACCAATATCGCTCACCTTGAATAACTCGTCTTACTTCTTTGTTGTCAATGATTTACTAGGATTTATGTCAATCTCTCTGAACGTGCGAATTTGTTTCGGAATCTACTTCTTCTTCAACCTAATCACGACCACCATAACAACAAACGCACCGATTGCCAGGCCTCCAACCAGAATAAGAATTGGGAGAGGAATTGATCTATCGTAAACTTCAATCATAACTACACTAACTTCAAAATTGCCGAAGGCATCGTACGCAACTACGGTTACATTCCACCAACCTACAGCTGTGGGTTCAAAGAGGTAGGTGATATTTGAGCCATTCCAGAAGTCACTGAATACCATTTGGGAGTTTACGTAAATATCATAGCTCCATGGTGTTTCATCGGATGCATGCCAGAAAAGGGTCGCACTAGTTCCCAGCTGCATATTGTTCAAGTCGCCGTAGACAATAAGATTTGGCGGAGTTGTATCACTTAGACGTATATTGTAATTTATTGCTACAATAGCATCAAGTTCAACATCATCACCTGACAGGTACTGGATTCGTACATATCGAGCTTCATCCAGACTTGTGCCGACCAGATCGAAACGCATCTGACCACTCCCAGTGCCTACCAATTCAAACGCAATATCCAGAGAATTTGTGACATATACTATGTAATTGCCACCTTGAGCTTCTACAGTGAAGTCGGAATGCGGACCATTCACAATCTCCTCGTTTTCACCCATATCTAGACTGATATAGCCATCCTCATAGTCGGGGAACAGAGTTGTGTAAAGTCCATCAGGTGCACCAATTGCGTTCTGTCCTGAAGTATACCACTGAGAACGACCTGGCAGAAAGTCATCGGCATACGGGTCACCCGGATCCACCACAATATCTACCCAAATGGTATCACTGGCTGATAACTCATCAAGGATGCAGACAATGGTCAGATTATAGAGTCCGGGTTTCCAGTTTTCAGACACCCAATCCTCAATTGAAAACTCAACAACGTAGCTTGTGACATCACCTGAATCTAGAAGGACATTATTCCGGAAGACCATCCACTGAGTTCCACCAACTACATCCCAAATGAAGGATACTCCCTCGGAACCCCAAATAATCGTCGAGTCTCCAGGAGATGATAAAATGTATGGCATTGTAGGTTCAGAAACAGTGAGTAAACACTCGTTTGTAGTGACTTGTCCCAAATCATCATCCACAACTATCGTGATATTGTATATGGCTACGGTAAGGACTGGCACTTCCCAGTCTAATCTATAGTTGGGGGGTGACCATGTGTCACTAGCAGTTTCGGTGCCATTCACGAGGAGAATCCATGAATGCGCGGTGACATCATATAGTTCCCATGATAACACTAATTGCTGGCTCCAGTTGTAGGGGACCGCCGTTGGCTGAAGTGGTACAATGTCCGGTGGTTCTGATGGAGTGACTTGAAGCCAGAATGTTTCATTGTGGACAAGCAAAGTATCATTATACAAGTTGAACTCAACAAAATGTGTTCCCACTTCCATGAGATCGGGGTCGATGATAATATCTTGACCAGTCCAGTTGAGAGACATGAATAATGTTCCATTCAGGGTGATGTTGCCATTGAGTTCTGATATTGTAGACCCGGTCCATCTGGGAAGAAACGATTGTTGACCTTTTTCGAGGATTGTATACCCACTTCGACTAATGAGGAAATTTTGAATTGTCAGCATAACAGTGTCTGTTACTATGTTCCCAAACCCGTCAGATACTGCCAGCGTGAGATTGTGTACCCCAAGACCAAGGTCTCCATATAGCATAACGAGACTTGTTGGATTCCAAAACTTAGCATAGGTGAAGGCCCCGCTCTGGGTTATGGTGCCATCAAAATACAAAGTGTAGTTACCGGGGAGGGGTTCTTTGTTACGATAATTATAGTGGACATCCCAAGTGATATTTCCGTCCTGATTCAATCCAGTGAGATCAGATGGAGAACTAATTATAGGTTCAAATCTGAAGCGTTCAAGTCTGTAGGAACCATAGAGGTATGGCAGGTCGTACATGAACCTAGTTTCCCATACAATCTCGCCTTGTGGGTTCACCTCTACGAAAGCTGCACTAAAGCCACTGGACGGAGTTGAGGGATATCCCCAACAGCCTATCCTGTTTCCATTGGGAAGACGGTCAGCATCACCCCATCCAGCACTAAAATAGGCTGTAGGCGCAGTGTAGTACCACACCTCGTTCGCAATCATTGATGTTTCGTTTATCTCAAGCTCAAGTATCCTTGACAATCTACTTAGTGCGCTTGTTTGATTATGGTAATCATTGTCAAACAGGATGAACGTGTTTTCATTTACCTTCTCAACAGAATGGGCGTGGAAGAAGAGGTGATTGCGTGGATTTCCCTTGATGTCATACATTGTGAAATCCCCATACTCTCCAAGTCCCCAGATTACTTCGCTCGTGGAATGGTCTATCTTGTAAAAAGTGTTAACGTTTCGAGCATTGAAATAGATCATGTCTTCTTCCGAGTCATAGAATATTGTATTAGAGTGGCTTATATCACGGTACATCTGACTCGTCTCGTGTGATGGACACCACCAGTCTTCAGAGATGAAATCATGGACATCCATCTCCCAGACCAGCGTTCCATTCATTGTGTACTCACGGATGTAGTCAAACAAATAGGGAACACTATCTATGATCATGAAATTATATGACAGGGAGAAAACAGTGTTACTGTTGGGGTTGTACTCATACTCGTGGTGACCAAATATATTGAGGAACTGTAGCGTGTCATTACCAAGGTGCCACAATGCAGCACCCCACTCAGTTCCTACTAGAATCGTATTGGGATCTATGAATTCAGCGGGACAGCTGGAACCTTGTCCTGAACCAATATTCTTCTGAGCAACAATTCCTCCATTCATGTCCATGATTATCAGACTGTTGTTATAGGCGCTTGTTGAAGAATCGAATGTGTAGAAATTGAATAAGGTATAACCATTAAAAGATCCTGGCGAGTTCATTACAGTATAGTCCACCGCCCCCATATCGATTGCAGGAGCGATTGTTTCGAAAACAGTAATTGGTGATGGAGCGCTTTCATCCAATGCAGAGGGCCGCGGGTTCTCTGACCCCTCCGGGGTTGTGGAACTAAACGGAATACCATTGAAAGTAGCAAACATGAGAACTAGTAGAAGAAGAAAGATATTGAATTTCTTGAAGGTGTTGAAAAACCTCCGTGCGTCAACTATCATCATGAGCTGCTCTACGAAGATGGCTAACTCACAAGAGGCTTTTTAGGTTAGAGGTATTCAATTTTAATTGGTGTGGAGCGAATGAACCCAGTCAAATCTATTGGACTCGTAATTGCTACTTTATGCATTATATCACTAGCTATACCATTTGGTCCAGCTAATGACATGTTTGCGATAACTCCTGCTCAGAACTGGTTCCAGTTGAGTGCGGACGCCCCAAACAACTCAACACATCTCCAAGTCTTTGAAGATGCTATCAATATGACCTACAACACTAATGATGCATTTTAAGGGCTGAATCTAATAGAACTGCAGGTGTTTCCAACCGATGAGAGTTCAAATGATCGAGAAGACTATGCGGTTATCGTGGATATGGAAGGTAATGTCGTAAACGGCTTCTATCAATCAGATAGATCAGGCTTACTACAACTAATCAACTCGACCACGGTTTTCTTTGTAGATGCTGTTTCAGGCAACTTTACTCTTTGGAATATCTATACTAATCAGACAGAGTATACTATGGCTCCAAGTGGGCATCATGATGCAGAGTATAATCCCATAACAGAAACGTTCACGGTCATCGAATCAGTTTACGACAATGGTCAGTATAACTGGATGGGGGATTTATATGATGTCGAGAGTGATGACATTGTAGAGTATGACATGGATGGAAATGAAGTCTGGAGGTGGCAAGGCAACCTGACATTTCCATTCGATGCAGACGAGTGGATGCTCCGGAATGAAACCGCGCGCGGAGATATCGACTGGATGCATTCTAACGGGTTATACTGGGACCTTGATGAGGGTTCGTTATACTTGAGTGTTCGGCATCTCGACAATGTGGTCAAGGTCGACTATGAAACTGGTGAAACCGTTTGGGTTGCAGGGAGATATGCTGGTGAAGGTCCAGCTCTCACAATGTACAATCTAAATGGTGAAGAAGTTGATACATTGTACTATCACACTCATGCAGTCGAACTCATAGCCCCGAACACATTATTGCTCTTCGATAACGACTTTTGGAACCTTACAAGACCAAATCCAGAGTTTGGGATTTCTGGATATGTGGAATTCGTTGTTGATGAAGGTGCTATGACCGCCACAGAAACTTGGACCTGGAGAGCACCTGAGGAATACTACGCTAATTCACAGGGAGATGCAGCTAGACTTCCAAATGGTAACACGCTGGGAGCATTCAATCTGAGGCCTGCGCCTATCGTGACTGAAGTAAACCAAGCAGGCGAGATTGTCTGGGAATGGATCTTCGAACCAACCAATCATAGTGACCATACCTATGGTTGGGGAGTCAGTGCCAACGGAATCATGAGATTCCTAGAAGCTCCTGCGATTGCCCTAAATATTAATTCATCATAGGAAGCACCCTCTACGCTCAAAATGAGCGTCTGGGAAGTCACACAGTTCCGATGGTCAACCAATGGGACTGTGCGAGTCCTAGAAGACGGAGAACTTCTCATCGAGGAGGAATTCTCATTCTTGCCTCACTGGCAAGAGACCCCAATCTCAGTATCGATTCCTGGTCTAGAAGCAGGAAGACACGACTTCATTATCGAGGTTGAGAATGAAGACGGAATGGTTAGTAGTATCAACGTTTCAGTCAATATTCCCAGCAACATTCTCCTCTATGGTGGAATTGCGGTGGTAGTAGTAGTGGTTGTCATCGTGATTGTGAACTTCTTCAATAAGAGAAGAAAATAGACGGGAAGAGGCGGCTCAGCCGCCCACCGCGCTCTCTTTTTATTAACCTCAATCAGGACAAGTTCTATTACATCGCGTACCCTGCAAAACTGATGGGAGTGCACTGAATGGTCTTCCACGAAACTAAATCAAAGATTGTATGTACCATCGGACCAGCATCGAAACCAAAAACGGTTCTTGAGAAGATGGTAGAAGCAGGCATGGATGTGGCAAGGCTCAACATGTCTCATGAAGACCGTAAGAG
>JAGXOC010000148.1 GCA_019894665.1 Candidatus Thorarchaeota archaeon | reverse complement strand
GCTGTGAAAAACATAGATTACGATGGTATGGACAAACCTACCTTGGTCATGCATTGACTGCCCTAGACGAACTGGAGAAAGCAGAAGAGGTTTACCGACAGGCAATATCCTTAGGATATGAGATGCAAAAGACTCACCAAGCTATCGAAGCCCAGGCAGGCCTGGCGAGGGTCTCTATGGCTTGTGGGGATACTGAGCAGGCTTTGACACAAGTTGAGGAAATCCTGATGTACCTGGAAAACGAGGTTCCATCGATGGGTCATCCTCTCGATGGAACGAAGGAACCCTTCCGTATCCTACTGACCTGCTACCAGGTCTTGAAAGCCAACCATGATCCGCGATCTAATACGATCCTGGAGGATGCATACAATCTGCTGCAAACACGCGCCGCAAACATCAGCGATGATTACCTGCGGTACTGCTTCTTGAACAATGTGGCTGTCAACCGAGAGATCGTGGAAGTGTATGAGAAGAACAGATTAGGTGCCTTGAAGACATGATTCGATAGAACAGACTTAGAATTAGGTGGGATAGCGAACAATGTTTGTGAATACTCCCCCAATGTTCATGTGTACTTTCTTACTTCCCCCAATATAGTCAACTTCATCCTGAGCAGTGGTAGATAGAAATTGAATAGGTTTTCATCTCGTACACGAGTTGATAGAGTGGATAAGCATTATGCGATCTTACTTCTTGTCCTCTCCTCACTCATAATGCCAGGCTCTGAAATGAGAGAGAAGTTGAAAATCAACGTTTACAGCCTGTTATCGAAGTCATCAGACATACCTTGTCTAGACTCTAGACACAAGTCTAAGCAACGCAGAGTCAACATCAATACATCTATCCTTCACCACGAAATTCATCGCCTGCTACTTAGACAGATTACATAGTGTGTCTATTGTCTGGACATTCTTTTTGATATAGAATAGAGTAACAACAAGGGTCGGTATAAATTCAGCAAAGCCATTCCCCCAAAATATCATGGGTGGTTTCTTGGGGGGAATGTAACGTGTCAGGCAAGTTTCAATGTCTAGGAGGGATTTGTGATATGAAACGCAAGATTGTTTCTTCCATAATGATTATCGTTTTCCTATGTTCACTCATGCCTGTAAGCAATTTTCTGGCTGCTGAACAACCTATAGATTCAGAAGGATTGCAGGCTCTATTCTCAAAGTTCACTGAAGTGTTCTCAGAAAGTGCAGATGATGAACAAGTCGAATATTTACCGTTAGTCATCTCCGATCTGCCTCCAGTGATTCCTGACACAACTGAAGTGCTCACAGACAGTACCACATTCACTCCTGACGTCTGGGCTGACTATGTCGTCTTCGCATCTATAGCGGGAGAAGACAATCAGCATACAAACCCGACCGATGCTCTTGGGCCTCCCGATTATAGCTCCTCTTCTGAAAATGGTTATGTTTCATTAGGCGGAGGGTTTATTGTTGTAGATATGGGCTCAGGGGAAGAGATTACCAATGGTTTTGGTAATGATCTCAGGATCTACAACCCTGGTAGTGGTTTATATGAAGAATTTGATGTTTATGTCAGCAATATTTCTACTGATGATTGGTATCATCTAGGCGCTGCCTCAGGAAATGGGGAAAGTGATTTTGATCTTGATTTGGTTGGGCTCTCTCAAGCACGATTTGTCCGAATCACCGATACAAGCACTAGCCTGTCTGGAAGCTCTCCTGGGACTGACATAGATTACATCGCTGCCCTCCATTCCAATAATGATCCATTTGCGGATAAAGTGTTAAATTCTCTCACTTTCGGTTTGAATAACACCCATACTGACCCAACAGAGTCTCTTGGTTTCCCAGATTATAGCTCCTCTTCAGAGAGTGGTTATATTTCTTTAGGCGAAGGGGGTGAACTGATAATTGACATGGGTGAAGGTGAAGAAGTATTAAATGGACCAGATGACGATCTCAGGATATATAATCCAGGAACGGATGGTGGAGAAAAGGCTGAAATATCTGTGAGTGCTAATCCAGACGGCCCCTGGAGTCCTGTTGGGATAGCATATGGCAGTCCACAAACCAATGATTTTGACATTAATCCGACAGGATTTTCAACAATTCGCTACGTCAAAATCAAAGACGTAAGCACAGGAGACCTTGTTGATAGTAATCCCGCCACCGATATAGATTACCTTGAGGCGCTCCACATGGTAACAGAATGTTCTCCTGAAAAATGGAACGCTGAATATTTTTCAAATCAATACCTGCAAGGTAGTCCCGCTCTACTGCGTTGCGACCAGAACTTAGACTTCTATTGGGGAACGACCAGCCCTGACGATAGTATACCAAAGGACAATTTCTCAGTCAGATGGGAACGTACTGTCGATTTTTCCGAATCAGGTTGGTACCGATTCCGCACTTTTACTGATGATGGTCTCAGATTGTATATTGATGGTGAATTGATAATCGATGACTGGTCAGCCCGATCCTTTGAAGAAAGATCAGTTCTCAGAGAAATTTCAGAAGGCTCCCATCTGATCATAATGGAATATGTTGAATGGTCAAATGAAGCAATGGCACACTTGGACTGGTATTTGTGTCCAGATGGTGCCAGCGATTGCGATTTGAATATCACACCACAATATCAAACCAGCTATCTTGATCAACCCATGCCTGCTGATTGCACATCAGACGTAAACCAAACACTTGCACGATGGGGTTGCCTGATTACTTCGCTTTCAATGAATATGCAGGCTTTCGCGATAAATACTGATCCTGCAGAACTCAATCAGTGGTTTACCGATAATGACTACTATCTAGATCCTGATAACGATGGGTGCAATGGCGGAATCAATCAATATACTATGGTCGGAATACTACAATACGCTGAGGAAAACGGCGTTCAGCTAGATTGGAATAATCCTGTGACGACCACAGCTGCTGTTAGCGCAATTCGAGATAACTATCCAGTGATCATGCAAGTTTCAAGCGAGGAGGATAAGCACTGGACTCTAGGAGTTGATGTCCTTTCCAATAATGGAGTTCTCTCTCTTGGTTTGAATGACCCACACCACTCCTATAAATGTGAGGCAGTGGCTGCCGACCCCCCTTTACCACCAACATCGGTACTCACCTGCACTACTGGTACTCTTAAGCACGCTACGACAGTTGAAGATGAGAATATCTATCGCGGAATAACCGTACCCTTTGGATATTTGAAGCCTTTGGAATCTGATCAGGCCAGAACCCCCAGTCTTGCACTGTCAGTTTCAGGCGCAGAGATACTATTGACAGATGATCAGGGGAATCAAGTTGGTTATGATCAAGCTAATAATAGTTATATACTCGACATTCCCAACTCATTTTATTTCAATCCTGAGATAGTTCCGTTTGGTGATGAGTTGAGTGGGTTGCTTCAACGAATAATCTACATAGCTAGAGATGCGGTCGAATCTTATAGGTTGCGTGTAATAAATCCTACTAACCAAACGAATATTTTGAGTTCTACTTCTCAGGACTATACGATAGAAATTTCTGGTTTCGATGAAGCGTTCAACAGGACAGAAACAACAATTACAGGCACAATTGGTGATTCAGAAGAGTATCTAATAGAATATTCACCTGGTAAACCTATCGATGTTATACCCATATCAGTTGATCACCGTATCTATCTTCCAATGACCATTCGCTAAAATCGTATTTAAGACTACAAGCCGCCTTTCTCGTATCCGAGAGAGGTGGGTATATATTTGCCAATCAAATATCAATAGTTTTTATGGGATTTTTCATCTAGTATCTCCCCCAATGTTCATTTGTGCTTTCTTTATTCCCCCAATATAGTCAACTTCATCCTGAGCAGTGGTAGATTGAAATTGAATGAGTTATGATCTCGCACCCTTTATCACGAAATTCGTCACCCTTTGGATTGACAAGGATTACTGTATATCTATTGTCTCAGCATCCGTTTTGATATAGAATAGAGTAACAATAAGGATCGGTATATCAATTCTTCAAAACCATTCCCCCAAATAGCATTATTGGTTTCTTGGGGGGAATGTAACGTATTAGTCAAGGTTTCTATGTCTAGGAGGGATTTATGATATGAAACGCAAGATTGCTTCTTCCATATTGATTATCATATTTCTGTTTTCACTCACGCCCGTTAGTAATTTTCTGGCTACTGATCGATCACCTCTTGGTGGCAAAATATTTTTAGAATCATCAGTTGGTAACACCTATGGCGACAAGCAAATCAATGAGGCCTTGACCGTTTATCAAGCTGACAATCCTGGCATCCGAGTTGAACCCGATTCGTTATACCTTATTAGGTATGAATCAGCCGTTGTACCTGTTACGAAAAATCCACCAGATTACTCTTTCCCTATCGACAACTATGTTTCTATGATAAATCCTGCATCCGCATATTGCGCTGCATTAGGATATGAGTCCAGGCTAGTTACTGCGGAAGATGGGAGTCAACATAATACCTGTACACTTACTAATGATATTGTCTGCGACGGCTGGGATTTCTACGCAGGCAGGTGTGGACAAGCATATTCATATTGTGCCCTCCAGGATTTTGATACGGTTACTTTTGAAAATGGTCAGAACCAGTTCTCATCAGAGTACGCTGTTTGTGTGGATGAACATGGCAACATCCTTGGCAGTGCTTCTGAGATGATGAACCTTTATGACCAAGTAAGTGGCGATCCTGGTATTTTTAACCGTTATGTTGGTCCGCCAGAACCCCCGATGGATTATGCTGTCGAAGCTCTGCCCTTATCATTCGATTGGCGAGACCATCTTGGCTCAGATTGGACCAGCCCTGTCAAAGATCAAGCGAGGTGTGGTAGTTGTTGGGCTTTTTCTGCTGTGGGTGCATCGGAAGCGGCACTGAATATTGCCAGCAATTCCCCAGATCTGGATTTGGATCTTTCTGAACAGTATCTTGTTACAGATTGTGCACTAGATGAAGGATCCTGTGTAGGCGGTTGGAACGGAAAAGCCCTAGAGTTTATTCGTGACAGCGGTATTCCTGATGAGGCTTGTTTACCATACTTGGAAGTGGATTGTACGTTTGCATATCTAGGGATTTGTAATTCCAGCACTTGTACTTACAGTTCAGGAGGTCAATGTAGTGACTATCAATGCAACGACCGTTGTTGGGATTGGGTGAACCGTCTATATACAATCGACAGTTTTACTTCTATGGGTTCCTACCCCAATATTGATACCATCAAGACGGCTTTAATTGATCACGGCCCTCTTTCTGTGTCGATGAATACAACGGGAACCTTTAGTAATGGTATCTATACATGTTCAGATAACACCAGTGTCGATCATGGGGTTGTAATTGTCGGTTATGATGAT
>JAGXOC010000147.1 GCA_019894665.1 Candidatus Thorarchaeota archaeon | reverse complement strand
CTTCTCACGTTCTCCTTTCCTGAAGTCGCGAGGTAATCCATGAGCAACATCGGCCAAAACCTTCTTGCAGTCCGATGGATCTAAGATTTTCTCCATCCGTTTTACTATTTCTTGGGTGACTTTCATTTTCTCAGCATCTGGCATACCCAGAGGAGGCAGGTCTTCTTTTGAGAGGATCTTATCACGCTTTTCTTCGCCGACATGCTCCCTCAGCCTGTCATGGAGAACATTCATCACCTCTGATCCGTCTAAAATTCCCAGAATTGGTAAGTACAAGTCATGGTTCTCTATGAAGTTCGCATATCGAGATAATGCGGCATAATTGGGATAGGTGTTTGTTCCTTCTTTAATCAAGACTTTAGAGAACTTATTGAATTCCACCTCAGTTACAGTTTCGAGTGTCTTTCCAAACTGCTTTATGAATCTCTCAAATTTCTCCACCATCTTTGTGTTTTCAATAATCTCTTCCTCGGGAATAGGTTGCTCCTTATCCGTCAGATATTTACGAAATCCTTCCTGATCCATCTTTCCCACACTCACTCAACCGTTCAGGTGGCCGCTTATCAAACAAAGGATGAGAGCAAGTGTTAAGACGTTCACTCGGAAATCACGAGAACATCGAGGTTCATTTTGGAGCTATTACCTAGTATTACGCCGTTAATACAGGTGCTTAACTATGCTGACCAATACGAATTCTTGGTGTATTCGATCAATGAGAGCAATAGAAGCCAAGATTAAGCGCGCTCTTGAAAACAAAGGTATCAAGTGTCAGTCAGTCTACAAAGTGTCTGATCCTGACGATACTCGAGTGCTTATCTCTTTCAATTCCAAAGACAACAGAAGCCTCTCAATAAGGAAGATTGAGAATGCCTTAGCATCTATAAATGTTGGAGAATTCAAGATACCAAGAGAATTTCAACGTCTTAGTTCGGCATTCCTACACCTAGAGATCACCCTTGGAGCAAGAACTGAGAAAACCGTACTTCCTGCATCTATGTAAGCGTGGGTTCTATTCATTGGAACCACTGCCGTGTTTCTTATCAGGAAAGATGATATAGACTAGACTATGGATCTCGATCTAATAGACCGAACTTTTCTCGTGACAGCAGCCTCTCGAGGCCTCGGATTTACTGTAGCCAAATCTCTTGCAGATGAAGGGGCTGAAGTGATTATTTGTGGCCGCGATGAAGAATCGCTGAAGAAAGCCACTTCAGCACTTGGAGAGCTGGCTCAATATTATGTGGCTGATGTGTCAAAGCAGGAAGATATCATACGATTAATGAGGAATATCGGTTCACAAATACTGCGCTTAGATGGTGTGTTTGTTAATGCCGGAGGACCACCACCTGGAACATTTTCAAGCCTTTCAGATGACGATTGGAAGAAGGCCATTGATCTCACATTGATGAGTGCGGTATGGTTGACTAGAGAAGCAATACCGTTTCTGAAAATGTCTGATTCCCCTTCAATTTTGTACAGCACGTCAATCTCGGTAAAACAACCAATCACCAATCTACTATTGTCAAATGCGATTCGTCCAGCAGTTATTGGTATGATGCGTACGCTTGCTAGTGAATTAGCTCCTGAATACATTCGTGTGAATGCAGTCTGTCCGGGTTACATCCATACAGAACGAGTAGAGGAGCTAATGTCGGCCTCTGAATCTGCAGAAGAGAGTATCAATACAAGAATTCCATTAGGCCGAATGGGAAAACCGGAGGAGTTTGGACCAGTGTGTGCGTTCCTTCTCAGCCCAATTTCTAGCTACATACACGGTGCACTTCTGCTTGTGGATGGGGGTCTCTATCAAGGAATGATGTAGTCTGCACTCAAAGTTGGAAATCTGAAGTGTCTATTCCTCCGCTACTAACAAGTGCAACTTTAGCATAATCGCGAACTTGTTCATCCTCATGTTCCAGGAGGTCTCTCAATACAGGAACTGCTGGTGGATATGGTGACACTCCAATAGCCCAGGCCGCAACACGGAGCACTTCAACATCTTCTGAACTAAGCAACTCTGTTATCGCTCTAAGAATAATCTCAGATTTTCTTTCTACCACTAAACGTATCATTCGAACCTGTTCATTTGAAGATACTCTTGCCATCACATCAGCCAATCCTTGCAGTGCCTTTGCATCATCCATATCTCTGAGTCCGCGTATTACCCAGTCTCTTACTACTTCAGACTCATCTTCGAGAGCTGCAAGAAGGCAATTAATCGATTCAGGAGCGCTCATATTGCTTAGAGCCCAAGCACCAGATTCTCTCATCTCCACATTGGAGTCTCCTAGAAGAGCACAAAGGGTTCCCAGTGTTTCGTCATCAGGGACTTTGGTCAGAGCAAAGACAGCCTCTTTCCTGAGATTCACGTCTTCGTGGATATCCCGTGCTGTTTTTCTTAGAATCCTGCCATAACCTGCAGAATCTGTGCTTCCAAGTATGTGAACCACCCATTTTCTTACTTCAAATTCCTCCTCTTGATCTGCAAGAATGTCAACAAGCTGTGGGTTAAGAGAATCTATCCTTATTCTGTAGGCAGCTTGTAATCCTCTCATCTTAATGCGTGAATCTGAATCGACAATCACTCGTTCAATCACCTTTACCGCGAGCTTTGCACTTAGAAAGTCTATCAAGTCAAGTATATGCAGTTTGGATTGCACTTTATCATCCGAGGTACCTGTGAAAACGGAATCAATTATATCACCAAACTCGTCTGGATGAGCATTAATGTACTCTACAACTTCTCTTCGCTTGTCTGGTGTTTTGATATCAGCTATGAGTTCCAGCACATCTGTCACAAGTTGAGTTTCCAGCTTCTCCCTTAGTTACCTTTCGCCATAGCGCAAAATAGGAAACCTAGTAGATCTTGAAAGCCTCAGCATGGGGTAGCTTGAAAGACTCCTTATCTTGGTCGTATCTGAGAGTAGTATGATACGCCGCCATTTGGAGTGCAATCGTGTTTGGAATGGTCTGCACCAACGGAAGTTCGAGTTTTAGTTTCTCATCAACGCGAAGATGATATGCGCTCATCTTGAGTGAATCTGTAAGCACATTCATGTATACCTCATCGGATGAATCACCGGGTCCTCCCGTAACTAACACTGCGCTTTCGTGGTCTTTGATTGAGATATTGTAATGATGCCGAAATTCCTCTCTTATTGCTGCGATTCCTTTCAATATCGAATATTCATTGAATTTCATCATCCCAATTTGCGCCGCAACGTGGTTTGGCCCCTCAGATATGAGATAGACAGGAACATTGGGGCTGGTGAGTTGAGAGATTGCAATTCCTTCTTTCTCAGCCCAGGTTATCAGCTCTTTTCCAATGCTCTTCAGTTGTTTAATATCCTGAACCAGCTTTTCCTGAGAATCATCATCAAGTATTGATGAAACAGCTAAGAGGTATCCCATTGCTGCTGTTGTAGGCGCTGATGGACTTGTGTTGTAAGTCTTAACACCTGATTTAGTAACCCACAAATGATCAGCTTCTTGCGAGGCAGTTCCATCCTCATTATCGGTCAGTACAACGATTGTAGCACCTTGTGACTTTGCCTTCTGAAGTGCATCTATTGTTACCAAACTCCTTCCTGATGCAGTTATCCCAATCACAACTGTGTCTTTGCCAAGACGGAGGTAATCAATCTCGTCAGGCGAAACAAAAAGAGCATTAAATCCAACCCTCAGAAGTGCCCATCTACCATAATCTGCTGCAGCATACGAATCCCCACATCCGACCAAAACAATCTGTTTCTTATCTTCAAGAACTGATGCAGCTGCATCATCAACAGCATCAATTGTTTTTGGGATTGCTTGTTCCTGTTTCTTTACCGAATCATAGCAAATGTCTAGGAATTTTGTCACTAGTTGTTCAACCTCTTTCAAAGCATATCGAAGTCAGGAGGATCTATTCCCTGCTGTCTAATCAAACCTGTCAATAGACCCCGATGGTGTGTTTCATGGTTTGCCACGTGAATCAATGCCTTTCCAACTGTAAAGCTGATAGTCTGATCCCCCCAAGTAACGCTCTTCACATGTTGTAGTTGTTCTTTCTTGAGTCTACCCATAAATTCTCTTGTTTCTTCATGAACCCTAGACCAGACCTCTCTTATTGATTGAATACTGTCAAGACTTTCTGGTTCTATCTGACTAGAATCACGACCATCCAGAACCGATATCCAGTATCTTTCTGCGTTCATTAGATGAACAAGGATATTTCGTATCGAACCTTTACCAACTCCTAAATCCTTCAGAAAATCCTCAGCATTCACCTGTTCTAGAGTCTGAAGAAGCGGTTCTCTACATGAAAGATTGTGATCAAACAACATCTCGATACAGGACATCATAATCAATGGATTATATCATCTCCCTTTATCTGGGTCACGATATAGGAGGAAATTCATTGAAGAAAGAGTGGCGCCCCCGCCGGGACTTGAACCCTGGCGAGAATGACTTGAGAAATAACACGTATAAGGACCAAATGGAAAACTTGGTCTGTTGGGTAATGGTGGGATTAAGATTGTCAGAGGAACCCTCTAAAGAGAAGAATGAAATGAAGCAACTCAAAGCAAAAGTTGACGATCTTCAATGTGCAATAATAACATTGATTCTTGTTGTAATTCTACTTGCAGGTTACATAACTGTGCAAATATTACAACAGCCCTTTATCATCTACCTTGCTGATCCAAGATTAGCTTTCGTGGGTGTTGTTGTAGTTCTAATTCTATTTACCCTTTGGTTAGCAACAAGTAAAGGAGAATAGGAAGTGGCGCCCCCGCCGGGACTTGAACCCGGAAACGTTTTGCTAGACATCAATTCTTATCAAGCTAGAGCTATCCATCTCTAAATTGTTTTAGAAGGGTTGTATATGACATCATTAGAAGATTTCAAAATTAAAGTTGAAATCCCCATTGCTTGGGGAGATATGGACTCTTTCAAACATGTAAACAATACGAAAGTCTTCAAATTCTTTGAAACTGCCCGTATAAAGTACTTCGAGGAAACTGGGTTCATTGAAACCATGGAGAAGGATTCTATAGGTCCAATTTTGGCAAGCACTTCTGCCAAATTTATCAAACCCCTGTTTTATCCCGATACAGTAACTGTAGGTACTCGCGTAACTTCTATCGAACCAACCCAGTTCATTATGGAATATATTGTCGAGAGTAAATCCAAGGGGATCGCTGCACTTGGCGAAGCTAAAATGGTGGTCTATAATTACAAGTCTGCAGAGAGAACAACCCTTCCTGAGATTGTCAGAAACAAGATTAGAGAAATTGATTCTATTTAACATGCAGTACATCATCACCTCTTATCTGGGTCGTGACTGAGCAGGAAAAGAGAGTGGCGCCCCCGCCGGGACTTGAACCCGGGTCTCAAGAGTGACAGTCTTGAATGCTATTCCGTATACTACAGACGATCTGTAGTACTGACCGGACTACACTACAG
>JAGXOC010000146.1 GCA_019894665.1 Candidatus Thorarchaeota archaeon | reverse complement strand
AGTTCGCACAGTATCTGGTGTTGCAGTAGTAGCTACTATGACAACACCCCATGAATGTCCTCACGGGAAATGTGCATACTGTCCAGGCGGCCCGGAACTTGGTGTTCCCCAGAGTTATACAGGACATGAACCTGCTACAATGAGAGGGATTCAGAATGAGTATGATCCCTTTAGACAGGTAGAGAGCAGGCTCACACAACTATCGACCATTGGACATAGTATAAACAAAGTCGAACTGATTGTGATGGGCGGAGACTGGTGCTCAAAACCTCCCGAGTATCAAGAATTCTTTGTCAAAGGCTGTTTAGATGCCATGAATCGGTCTGTCAGCATTGACCTGGACCATGCAAAGAAGGTGAACGAAACTGCAGAAGTTCGCAATGTTGGCCTCACTTTTGAAACCCGCCCTGACTGGGTCAGTCAGGAAAGCATAGATAACATGCTCAACTTGGGCGCTACTAGGGTTGAGATTGGTGTTCAGACTCTTTCTGATGAAATCTTACAGAAGGTGGAGCGTGGTCATGGTGTAGAAGAAACTGCGAAAGCTACTAAGATGCTCCGTGACAGTGGTCTGAAAGTCTGTTATCACATCATGCCTGGTCTTCCTGGAGCAACACCTGAATCTGATTTAGAGACCTTCAGAACATTGTTTTCAGACTCTCGATTCCGTCCCGACATGTTGAAGATATATCCCACGATTGTCGTCAAAAACACGAAATTGTACGAGTGGTGGAAATCTGGTGATTACACTCCTTTCACAAATGAACAGGTTGTGTCCCTTGTATCCAACGCAGTCGCAGAGTTTCCCGAGTATGTTAGGATACAGAGGATGCAGCGAGATATCCCACTACATCAGATTGAGGCTGGTCTGAACAAGGGACACCTCCGTGAATTGGTGCACGACAGAATGAAGGCTGAAGGCCAAAGGAATCCTACTATTCGCTTTAGAGAGATTGGTCACTTTCAGATGAGATCAGATGAGGAAGTCAATCCAGATAACATGGAACTAGTCCGCCGTGACTATGAAGCATCTGATGGAAATGAGGTCTTTATCTCATTTGAAGATCTGGACATGGATGTCCTCTTTGGATTTCTCCGCTTGAGGAATCCAAGTTCCGATACACACAGAATTGAGTTGACCGAGAAACCTTCAGTCATTATCCGCGAATTGAGAGTATATGGGCCAGTTGTAGATATTGGGACAAGAGACCGTGATGCATGGCAACACTTGGGACTAGGAGAAAAGATGTTGTCAGAAGCTGAAGAGATTGGACGCACAGATTTTGATGCTTCACAGATTCTTGTGAACAGTGGTATCGGTGTAAAAGAGTACTATCGAAACCTTGGTTTCGTTGATAGAGGTCCATATCTTGCCAAAGCACTTCACTAGGCTGTTGATATCACTAAACCTCTCAAGAAATCATCCAGCTCTCTGTTAAAGACCTCTGGATTTTCCAGATTCGATGCATGACCCGCTCCAGGTATGATTACTTTTCGAGAGTTTCTGATTAGTTCCACCATCTTGTCTGCATGCGGAAAAACTGCCTTTCTCTCGTTCTCCCCAAGAACAACGAGTGTGGGCACCTCGATAGTTTCCAGAGGTAACAGTTTGAATGAGTATATTGCATCAGTGACCTTCAGGAGTTCCTCTTTTCCCAGTTTCAGTTGTTCCTGCTTAAGATACTCTCTAATCTCTTCATCCATCTCGAAGTATTTGAAGGACCAATTGGCATACCCCTCATCACTCATTCGTTTTATTGTCCACTTAACCATCCATGATGGAAACATCGCCTTCGTTAGCTTATCAGACACTGTGAGAGCAGTAGCTACCGCAGTATCTGCAAGAACCAGTCCTTTGAGATTTGATTGATATTTCACCGCATACTCTTGAGCCACCATTCCTCCAAGAGATAGCCCAATAACTACAGGTTCCTGTAGCCCAATTCGATCAATCAACTGATGAAGGTCATCTGCAAACAACTCACATGTATATCTATCATCAGAACCCTCGGATTGCTGATGTCCTCTGAGGTCATAGGTAATCACATTGTAGGTCTTTGAGAAGTGCTCCACCTGAGGCTTCCACATATCATGAGAAGCTCCAGCTCCATGAATGAATACTAGAGGTGGTCCAGATTCTCCATGCTGTTCATAGTAAGTCTGGATGTTCCCCGTCTGGACAAATGGCATGAATATTGATTAGTCGGAGTTTGTGAAAAACGTAACTACTCAGGGATACCCTTTCCGGAATGATCGAGCCAGTTCTCCATCATTGAACGTGGTTTCTTGCCAAGTTTCTTCTGAATCAAATCTAGAAACATGTCTGATGTGATTGACTCGCTCTGGGTACACATCCTAGCAAATTCACCAATTACCTTCCTGAAATCTGCAATTTCACCAGAATCAGCAACTTCATTCAACAGTAGAAAACCACGGAAATAGAAGGCCGCATAGGACTCATCCTTGTCACGTACCAAGCTCCTGATTGATGGAAGATCCCCTGCTTTCTCAAGTTGGTCCCTTGCCTTTTCTATTCGAGAGGTGAGAAAATCATCACCGACGTAATCATTTACGATGTGTGTTGAACAGAACTCAGCAAGTGCTTCATCAACCCAATTGTCGTATGTCATCGGAGATGCCTTACAGAACCAGTCATGGCAAATCTCATGACATATTGCCTGAAGGACTGCATTGCGTAAGCTTGTTTCAGTAGGATATCCCCCTCCCACTATTACCATGCCTGCTCTTGCATAGGCTCCTCCTTGCTGTCGTGGCGTTATAACGAACCTCAATGGTGCCTCTGTTCCCCGAGGACCCAGCCACTCTTCCAGCATCTCTCTCAACTTGCGGATGTCCTTGTCAAACACTTTCTGGGAACCCACCATGCTCTTGGTCCCCCAGAAGAAGCTTTCAGAGTCAATATGTGCGTCATGAAGTGGCATCCCTACCAAAGTGATATCGTTCACTTGACGATTCTGTTCCCAAGTCCAGACAGATGCTTCGGTACTGATGCACTCTCCATTTGCATCCCATGTCCAATCAGATGGACCGTCCAGAGAGATCTGATATGACATGTAGGTTTCCATACTCAATGGGACTGGGTACCATGCACTATAACAAGCAAGCTCCACAAAATCTCTCTTGATATATCCCATTTGAGGCATCTCTGAGTCCTTTCTTGGAGGGTGTATTTGCCCACTGTATTCAAACTCAATAATCGTCTGTTTCTGTTTGGTTTCTAGTTCTGTGGATGTTTCTAATGCCCATAAATCACCATTGTAAAACCGAGGCACTACCAATTCATCAGTTCGATTTAAGCTCACAGGATGAGTTTCATCCTCAACACGTTGTGACACACTTTTCCATTTCAATCCTCGATTAAGCACAAAAAGGAACTTCGTCTGCGAAACTGGAATGTGAATCTCACCTCTGACTCTTAGTGTTCCCATCTGAGGACCAATCCTGCATCTAAGGTCGTAGTGTGTCGACATGTCACAGCACAACATTTTCGAACGCTAGTCTACCTTTTGAATAGATTGAATATGGAAAGGAAGAAGGTCTTAGTTTATTCTGTATCTCGCTACTTCTGGATGTTCTAGGAACTCCCAACTTCCCTTGACACCAGACACAAGTGCACCCAACTCAATGTGCAACATCGAAATACCACAGTCAAGTCTTCTTGAAACACGGAAATCTCTCCTCCTACTGTTAGTTGATACAGTGATTGAGTCTTCATCAATGTCGAACCTCCAGGGTTGTCTATTTCCTGCTGACGGGGCTATTCTAGCAGCCTCTACTGCAGTCTTGACCCAACTCTCATCTGCATCGCCTGATATAATGAGATTACTGAGATCCTTTCGTCTATACTGTTTGGATGAAACACCCACCCTGTCAGATTCTTCCTTTGAATATCCAATTGGTGTGATGCCTAGCACTCGTTCTCCCTCTTCCAGGTTGATTTGCTTCAAGACTTCTTCAGGTCTATAGAAACCTCCAACCCAACAAGTATTCAGACCAAGGGCAGTGGCTTCGAGAATTACCCCTTCACCTAGATATCCCATAACAGACTGAACATTTGATGAGTTCATGTCACCAATGAATGTGATATAGTACGGTGTCTGAGTGACCTTGTAAAAGAATTCACCCACTGCACCCTTGAATACTTCCTTTGCAGGGTCTCTTACAAGAACTGCCCTGGCACCAGGAAAAGGTCTGAACTCGTTACAGACTCTTTCGATTCTTTCGGTCACTTCATCATCTGGAATTTCACCGGAATACTTTCTCTGTGAATGTCGAAGGTAAATTGCCTTGTGCCATGAATCGAATGGAATATCCAAAATATCACATCAGTTGTTTAGATTAATACAATCGAAATGTGATTAGTGCCTACTATAGCGGCAAAAATGAATGCTATAAAAAAGAGTTAATACCCGCGGACTCCTCTATAAGACATTATGAAAGATGTGTGGTTGGTTGATTATGCGCGGACCCCATTTTCACGATCACGTCCGCAAAAGCCAGAGACTGACGTATTTGGTGAAATTAGGGGAGACGCGCTACTATCCCGATTGCTCATGAAATTCTTCGATGGTTCATTAGCAGAGAAGGGAATTAAGAAAGAAGATGTTGATGAGATTACAGTTGGTGTGGCTTCAGGAGTCCTTGAGAACTGGACCTACGGTGGGAAAATACCCGCTTTCTTGTCTGGATTTCCGCATCATGTAGCTTCAGTCTTCATAGACCGTCAGTGTGGATCTGCAGGTACTGGAATGCATATTGGTATCATGGAAATCATGACTGGGTTCAGCACAACCGTGCTGTCAACGGGTTTTGAGCATATGACTCGAGTGAGGGGACAAGGCGTAGAACCTAACCTATCCATGGCTGACAAGGCATCTGAGTTTTACAGACCCGACATGGACGTCGCTACGGTACTAAACATGCTGCAGACTGCTCAGAAATTGTACGAGGAAGAGGTTCCCACATTCACCAAGGAGGATATGGACAAATTTGGTGTGAGAAGTCATAATTTGACCATCAAAAACCAGGAGAGTGGATGGTTCAAAGGCGAAATCATTCCCATCCAAGGACATGCACCCGGTAATATTGACGAACCCATGCTGATTGACAAGGACTTGAGTGCTCGTGCTTCAACACTTGAGAAGGTTGCCACCCTACCAAGATTATCAACCCCATTTTATCTTGAGAAGAATGGTGGAAAAGAGGGTTATATCAAACGCGAGGGGACAGATGAGGGAGTGATTACTCCTGGTAACGCATCACCTCTCAATGCTGGTGCAACCGCTGCGGTTCTAATGGAGGCAACGGAGGCTGAAAAGAGAGGTATAGAACCCATGGCACGAATCGTTTCCATGGGTTGGGCTGGAGTTGACCCCTCCGTCATGGGTCGTGGACCTGTACCTGCTACTATCAAGGCCCTCAAGCATGCTGGGCTAAGTGC
>JAGXOC010000145.1 GCA_019894665.1 Candidatus Thorarchaeota archaeon | reverse complement strand
GGCATCAAGAACCCCATCGTGCAATTCTCACTTGACCTTGATAAAAACCAAGAATATAATGACTGTATCATCACGTTCTGCCTGCTCAATTTCTCTCTGGAGCAACTCCAGCAGGTTTCAAACATCTCGACACTGTGGAATATTGAGCAGTCAGTCGGTGGGGTTGGGTTTAGTGATGGTTATACTATTCCCATCGAGTTTCAGTTACCAAACACCCCTTGTTCATATGTGTGGGTTCTCTGGATCGAGGTCGACTCCATCCCTTCAACATGGACAATCGATGTTTCTATCGTATTGTTATTTAGCATAATCTAATGTAAGAGCCAGTAGCGGCTTTAGCCCAATCTCACGCCTTGATCAAAACAATCCTTGGAGGGCTAAAGAGGAATGGTGGACCGGGCGAGATTCGACTTGAAGAAATCATTTCAAAAAATCACTCAACCACGGATACATAGCTCTCCAAAGGAACAAGTTCGCGACTCACATCATTCAATGTCTTTAGTGACATCTTCCCTTGCTCAATCAATTGGTGACCAGCAGATCTTGCAGCCTCTAGCACATCGTCTGCTTGATTACCAGAATCTAACATTGGTTTCAAGGCATACGCGTGGGGTCTGAGAAGGGCTCCAACATACTCCCTTTCAGAGTGAAAACCAAATTCCTTTGTCAGTTCAACTAGCATGTAGAAATTATCAACTTCCCAATAACCACAACTAGAAACCAGAACTACCTTGCCACTTTTGATACCTTCTCTCATAGGATGATGAGAACGGCCATTTCTGAACACTGTGTGAACCTCTCCCATCGGAATGATAATTCGGTCCCATAGATTCTTCATTGGACCGTTGATACTGCTGACATATAGAGGTGAGGCAAAGACCCAGATGTCTGCATCAACTAACTTCGGATAGAGCATCATCATGTCATCTTTTTGGAAGCACTCGCCAGGTGTTTTCACAGCACAATGAAACTCGCCCTGACATGGTCGTATCTTTAACTTCTTTGTATAGAATAGCTCAACCTTTGCCCCCCTCTCTCGCATTCCCTCAAGAAACGGCTTCAGGATCAGGTCTGTGTTTCCATTCTCCATGTTTGGACTACTGTTCACTGCAATAACTTTCAGAGTCATTGACCACACCTAGTGTCTAACTCACATCACTGCCTGCAATAATATCTTTGCATTAGAAGAAGTGGTGGACCGGGCGAGGTTCCACCATGTACTCCTACCAAAGAATAGCGATGGAATATAGAAGAAGTAATGGACTGGCAGCTCGCAGTATGAGGCTATTTATGTGATATGAGCAGATGGTTATTTCTGAGAATCTCAAAGGATATGCTGTTTATGACTCAAGTAGGTGTGCCTTTGGAACTAGATAACAACACTTCGATTATTGACATTGGATTCTTTGATGCATTAAGTTGTGTTGTACATTGTGTTCTTCCATAAACAATTAGAACTATATCATGAAAGAGTATTGTATCTATGTGGGTGGTGTTGCTTTCATACTTCTGGGGTCACAGACAATGTCAAGAATCATGGTAGCATGTACTCTGTTTATACTAATAGCTACAGCTGTAGTTCTAATTCCCTCAGCTTATGCTGATGTCCCGCCTCCAATTGAGTATGTTGAAACAGAAACTGGAGGGCTTTACAATATTGCAGCCAATATGTCGTTACCAGAAGTTGTTGTCAACGTAACAATACACCTCACAGACTCTTGGAAGTATGACCTCAATGTTTCATGTGCTTTTACTATTAGGAGTCAAATTGAACAGAATCTCACAACAGCATTTGTTTACCCATCAATTTGGTGGATAGATTTCACCCCTGAGCAGATTGTAGGCATGCATGAGTTCGATATTCGCGTAAATGATACAGCTATTGAATATGCTATTCTTCATTTTGAGGATTTCAAGATTTGGTACGATCTGAACCAGACAGATTGGCAGTATGTTATGGACTGTGATTTTGCGTTGTTCAACTTTAGTATCGACTCTGTAGACCCAATTGTTGTAGATGTTTTTGCTTCGTTCAGTTCAATTTCAGTGGGTCATTTGTTCATCTTTGAATATATAGTAGACACTGCAAGAAGGTGGGAAGGCGATACACATGAAACAATCCAATTGCAATTTGATCGGAACAATGAAACAGAAATCATTGAGTATAGATATCAGCCCCATAGCCATCTTGACTTCAGTGGAAACAATTATTCAGCAGCATTGACATGGGATTTCCTTATTCATGATTTTGAATTTGATCGGGTGAGCTTTATAGTTCAGCAGAGAGAATATCCAGTATATCATCGCTACTTTCCTCGTGATTTTATAATCGAAATAGCAACAGTGGCAGTACTCGTAGTGGTTGGAAGCATTCTTGTTATGAAAAGACGACAGCACCATTGAAGAACCAAATGCTAACGGAAAATGAATGGTGGACCGGGCGAGATTCGACCAACAAAAACTACCTAATGATTGGAGGATGTAGTCGTATCCCAAAGGTTCGACACGAACATCCAAGCAAGCCAGAAACCTACAAGAGAAAACGTCAGACCAAGTGGAATGGCAATAAGGCTTAGAGACGAGCCAATGAATCCAATAATGAATGCGTAGACTGATGGTGCGAGAGCAAGTACGTACATGAGAACAGCCGGACCCACAATGTTGTCCAGCTCAGACCTCTTTCTAAAGAAACGATAGGACACATAGATGAGCAGAATCTCGATGGGCATCAGAAGTATCATCAACCAAGAAAAAACTTCAATTGGACCGGTGCTAACTGGAAGCTCGGATTCTGGAATTAGGAGAATGATAAAGGGCAGCACTATGGCAAAGGCAAGATAAACAATGCCCATGAGTTTAGCTTTTCTGAGAGATGACTCGCTATCTGGTTTCACTGAATCCATCTGAACCGCATGGGCTATCGTGATTGTGGTTTAAAATCTTCGTTTCTGATGAGGAAAGGTCACTAAGAAGTTGAATGTAGAATAAGATGGTGGACCGGGCGAGATTCGAATCGTAGTCTCCCCCACTGAAGTATTTGGTAATTAGGCGTAGGTCACTTGTAGAATTTGCAGACCCTCAGTTCCAACGAGATATACTAAACCATCGCAGATAGTTACATCCCAAGGTTGCCCATCCGAGAATCTCTCAATCTCAACAGGTGATGTGGAATCAGTCACATCTAGAATATACAATCCATACTCGAAGTCAACGGCATAAAGTAGTGAATCTTGAACGAAGAAGGATTGGAACGTGCCTTCTGAATCAAATTCACCTATTTCTTCGATATTGGATGGATCGCTTGCATCAAATATCAGAAGTTCACCATCATCTCCACTATGGTTCGCAGTGTAGATTGTGCTATTAGAAACTGATGGGTCCCACAGGGTACTACTGCTTTCTATGGTCTGGCCTAGAAGCGTTGGATGGTATGGGTCACTGACATTGACTGTTCTTATGCGTCCGTGACCTGCAATGTATGCAATATTCTCTTCGATTTCTAAATGAACACAATCAGCGCCATAATTTGAAACAAATACTGGATTACTAGGATTGCTGATATCTAGCACGACCATCCCATACTCATAATCTGCTAGGAACAAGAAATCTCCGACAATTTCCAAATCAAATGCCATTCCGCTGCCGACATATCCCTCAATTTCAATAGGATGAGTAGGATCTGAAATATCGATTATTCTGAGTCCTTCAAACTGGTCTGCAATATACACGATTTCATCTACAGACTCTATTGCGAAAGGTAATCCTCCAGCATGATATGTACCTAGAATCTCTGGTTGAACTGGATTACTGACATTGACAATAATTAGACCATATGAGGTGTTCTCTCCATAATCAATCACGAAAGCAAGATCACCTTCTACATGCACCCTCAATGCTGAACCCCCGGTATCAATCTCTCCAATCAGATTGACTTCAATACTCAATGGAGTTTGTGTCTGAATCTGTAGTGGAGATGAGAAGTACACAACAGACATCGTAACACCTACAGTCAGAATTGCTAGTAGAAGTATGACCTGTAACTGAGTACGTCGAGATTGAATCATGCCATCACAGAATATCCCCTCTTATTATGCAATAAAAGGTGGGTTGTAAACGCAATCGTTTTCATTTGTAGAAACAAAAATGAATGGTGGACCGGGCGAGATTTGAACTCGCGAACTTTAGAAAATTCAATCTCCTGGGAGGTCTAGAAGGTTTGCAAATCAGACGATCTATCAGGCTACTCAGGAGGGAAATTGTCCTTAGGGGTTAAGACCACATGGTCATCAATTCTATCAGTTTATAGCAATAGCAAAGAAAAGAAGGAGAGGGTCAAAGACCCCCTCTTGTAAACTCTCTCATTATCTGCGGCGGATTATGATAACTCCAATAATCAGCAGCAGTACCAATCCTCCTATTTCTAGGAGTTCGAAATTAATCACGAATCCACCAACAGTAACTGGAGGAGATGCTGCAAATGCACTTGAAAGTACGTCTGAACCGGCATAATATGCCGAGGTGGAATAAGTTCCATCCTCAAGGTTGGCAAAGCTGTAACTGAAGGCTCCAGTGCTGTCAGTTGTAACCAAGTGGTACGTAACATTCTCCGTACCGTCGTTTGTGAGTTCGAGGAGGATATATCTGTCATCTGTAGGGAACAGATTCGCAGGCAATCCGTCGGTAGAACTAAGACGACCAGAGACTGTGATTGTATCTGCATAGACCGTACTGGTCATGCTAATGGTGCCGTTATACATTGTTCTAGCCCAGTATGTCAACCCGCTATAAGGCTCGAGATGAAGGTCTCCAACAAAATCTCCTATGCCATCTTCCTCTGATACGAACCCCATCATTATGCTGGCGCCCAACTCAGTTCCGTAATCAATACCTGAATCTGGAACCATTTCAATTGAAAACTGCCTGACTTCAAGGCTCGAGAAGTCGTGGAATCCGACAACTAAACTAAGGTTTAAAGGAGTCCATCCTGCAGATATATCAACCAGGTTGAGATAGATTCTGGTTGCCTCTTCGAAAGGATTACCAATATTGAATACCATTGTTACAGGCAAGAATGGAGATGTTACCTGTGCAACTGCTCCTGGTCCTCTTCCCCCCCCAACAACTTCAACGTAATGTATATTCTCTTGGGCCTGGTTGTTGGCTGTGGATACTTCGCCAATGTATTCCTCAATTTCTACGCGAACACATCCGCTAATCTCGACAAGGCCACTTGTGTCTGGATCAACATCAATTTCTGGAGTCCAAAGAACATAGATTTCCTGGAAAGTACCAGGAGCTAGCGAACTGATGGTATATGTACCTACATCTGTCCAAAATGGGTTTCCTGCTGCTATTGGATACCTGAACCTAAAATTCACTGCAGTGTAATGGCCGCCGATGGATTAAGAGAAGCAATTAAAGTATATCGCGAGAAAAAGCTTAAGTGAATTCGATTTTTTCTTGTAGCTGATAATGAGAAGTATAAATCCTAACGGATAAATCAATCTATATT
>JAGXOC010000144.1 GCA_019894665.1 Candidatus Thorarchaeota archaeon | reverse complement strand
GTTATAGGTCGTATAGTCCAAATCTTCATTTAGATGCATATTGCTTCTAGATACCAAGCCTAATGGATCAGGTTCAACAAATATGTAGGTATGATTGTTGGCTCCTGATGCAAAGCCTTGATTGTAAGTTTCAATTTTAATATTAGTCTGAAGTGCAGATACAGGGGCTGCAAGCGCTCCGAAAAGGAAAATCATCGAAACTGCTAACCCTAGTACCATCTTCATATTGACGTGCTTCATGACACATCCTCACCTAGTAGTATTCTAGGGCTAATCCGTTATGAACTCATTTCGTTTGGACAGAAGCTCATTTTTCGAGAATAATTTGACCTCGTTTCAGAGTTATTAAACATTCCAAAATACTTAATAACATAAATAAACGATAGTTAACTTGATTAAAATGGATAATAAAAGCGAACAGTTCGAATGTAAACTCTGTGGTAAGGTCCTCAAATCCCAAGATGAGATGAAGAGGCACGCTGCAGATGTGCATCATAAGCATTAAGAAACTCTGAATCTCAAAATCCCCGGTCTTTAAGCCGGGGATTACAATCTTTCTTTATATCATCAATCTCTCGTGAATCTAGTGTAAGCAATCACCTTTTATCGTGGCAATGTACTGCGCAAAAACAGTCCTCATCAACAACTGAGGAATGGATAGGAGAAATCAAGGATATGAAGCTGAGAACAGACTCAAGAAGCATCGCAATCTTAGCCATATTTGCCGCCATGATTTTGGCTCTTGAGATATTGCCTGTTCCACTACTCACAGACATACCCCTCTTTGCAGGCTTTACATTGGATCCCACTGGTATTCCAATAATCATAGTATTTCTCGCATTTGGGAGTGTCTTCTCACTCATACTGATACCAATCATGTGGATTGCAATAGCTTATCGGAATCCGATTGGTTCTGTTTTCAAAGGTTTTGCTGAATTTTACACCCTATTTGGACTGATTATTGCCAAACTCCTCCTCAGGAATCGCTCATACGACTGGAAGGTTGCAGCACCAATATACGTTACATTCGGTGTAGCGTTCAGGGCAATTGGAATGTATGTTACAAACATCTTCTTGATTCAATGGCTCTATGGTTCTCCATTAGAAGGAGCGATTATACTTTCAGGCACCTTCGTCATCCCAAATATCATTCAGGCATTGATCAACACCTTGATTGGGATACTTATCTTCGTCATTATTCCAGAAAATCTAGCAATTCAAGCACGTTTTGGTAAATACGGAACCGATGAATATGATAGGTATGAAGAAATATCAGCAGAAGAGCTAGAGCCAACCGATAATGAATAACAAACAGATTGACTTGATTCCACTTCGAGAATTTCCAATGGTGAAGACAGGAGATGACATATCAGATCTCATTTTGTCCACGAGCAGGAAGAATGGGATTGACCTCATTCAAGGTGACATCATTGTTGTCACACATTCTATCGTATCGATTGCAGAAGACAAGTTATACCATTTAGAGGAAGTTGAAGTCTCAGAGAGAACAATAGAAATCGCGGGAAAAATAGGGCATTCTCCGAAAAGAGTGGAGGTTGCTCTTCGTGAAGCGAGTGAAGTGCTTAGGGAAGAGCCAGTCCTAATCACAAAGACAAAACATGGGTTAATCACAGATTTTTCAGGTGTTGATGAAAGCAATGCGCCTCAGGATACACTCATCGTGCTTCCTGATGATCCTGACGAATCAGCTAGGAGTATCAATGATTCGTTGTGCAAATCACTGGGGTTCAATGTTCCAGTCATCATCACTGACACGCAGGGCAGACCATGGAGGAGAGGTGCAGTTAATCTAGCAATTGGAGTGGCGGGTATGTCCCCCTTCATTCGCAATGTAGGAAGAGAAGACCTCTACGGACATGAGCTTAGAGGGTCTCTTGTATGTCTAGCAGACCAGTTAGCAGGTTCAGCCGAGCTTGTGATGGGACAGGCAGATGAAGGAGTACCTGTGGTAATAGTTCGGGGAGTTGATTTCGAACAGGAAGAGGGTTTGGCTGCTCAAATCATACGGTCTGATTCCGAGAATCTATTTAGCTAATCAACAATGATGACTCGTCGTCTGTCTACTACAACTATTATTATTACAAGTACCACGGCACCTATGAGGACTACCTCTGCAATGAGATATTGAGGAAATTTAGGACCGGGATCAATACCGGTCGGTGGTGTGGCAGTTGGTAAATCTACTATTGGGAAATTATCTTGGTCATTAGCATCAATGATGTAAGGACCCTCACCTGAGTAGTCAGACCATCTATTCCCAGTATCGACCTGATCATCCCAATGATTTGAACTACCCTCACAGATTGCGTTGGGCAGGTTATTCACAAACGTGTTTTGATAAATATCATTACGGTGCGATGTTCCATCGAGAGAAATTCCAACACCTGAATGATTAGCAATAGTGTTTGACGTTATCAGACAATCTGAAGAGCTATTCAGGAGCAGTCCTCTAGAATTCTCGTAGATACTGTTGTCGGAGACCTCACATTCATCTGAGTTGTCAAGAAGAATTGCATCAGTGTTTTCAAAGACCTCATTGTAGTCTATCCAGCAATTGGGACTGCGGGCAAGATCTATGCCTTCATCATTTTCCCATATGAGACAGTTGAAAATACGGATGTCCCAGGACAAATCACTTTCGATAGCTTTGAGATTGTGTCTGAAATAACAACCATGAATCACAATTGTTTCTGAGTTCAAAATTTTCATTGCAGCCCAACTGTTATCATATCCGGTTAAACTCAGCATCAAACAATCAATAGAGTTTTGAATATTAACACCAATCGTGTTGTTGTAGAAGCGAATATCACCAAATTCACATCCTGTGCAGTCCAGCAAGGTTATGGCGGAGGCTATACCAGGATCATAGTATAAATCACCGATATCCGAACTGATCCCATAGAAGTCCCCTTCAGTTAATATTACGTCCGTACAACTAAGGAGAAAGATTTGACCATAGTCATCTCCATCAAGACCCGTGCCATCAAGATACGCAAAGAAACCAATAGGTCTGTTATTCACTGTATTATCTTCAAATCGTATTGTATCAAAATCCCAACTTCCGTAGTTCTCTATTTGTGGGAATAACCCTCCTCCATCAAACGAGTTGTTGGAAATATCACAATCGAAAGATGGTCCATCGAGCACACCTCCCCAATTAGAGTACCAACCAAAAACAAAGCCGTATCTGCCATCAGTTACTATGTTATATGATACATTGAATTCAGTGGCACCTTGCAGGTAGATACCCAGTCCAACAAGTGTTATGGCATTCGAGTGAATTTCACAATCAAATCCACCATAATTAGCAATTCCCGTGTCATATCTTCCATTTCTCCCCGTTATGGTATTTTCATAGACTATTGTTCTATTTGCTTTAACAAGTACAATTGAATTAGAATTGTCGGAAATATTGTTTCTTCTAACAATACAATCAGTCGCAGAGATATGAATTCCAAAGTTCCCACTTGTGACATTGTTATCTTCAATTAGATGATGACGACCTGCTACATCAATGCCGCTCCAAAAGAAGTTCACTATTTCATTATGGCTGACTTTGCAGGACTCTCCACCCCATACTTCAATGCCGATCCATGGATACAGATCGAGATCAGTTGCTATGAGAGTGTTCTCGGTGAAATTCGAGTAGTAATTTCCGTATGCCGAAATCCCAGATGAAATGATGTTTCCGAATTCATTTTGAGAAACAGTGCAATTCCAGCAGCCAGTAACACTGACTCCGAAGTGGCAAGGGTCGAACTGTTGCTTGTTATTCAATATAATAGTGAAGTTACTAAACCGAACATCAATCACCCTCTCTGTGACGTTGAATCGGTTATCAGAGATGGAGCAATTTGAGAGGGCATAGCCCGAAATTCCAGTCGTACTATTGACTATCTGATTTCCAAGTATCATGCCATTGCTGACATTCGTGAGAGTAATAGAATATACTGATTGGAAGTTGGTGTAATTCCAAACGGGAGATGTGAATAGACAGTTTTGGAGGATGAAGTGACTTGTTGTATTCATGATCCAGATACAGGTTGAATTATTCGTTGTAATGTTGAGATTCTCGATCAGGTAAGGATTTGAGATGGAGCCATTACCTGGCCATGCTTGTGATTCAAAATCAACATCAGATGTGATATTGAAAGGTACGTGAGAAATATAAGACACCTCATGACGTTTGACAGGAATGACCATTTCTGTATCTTTGAATTCTCTATCAATATTGCATTGATTCACAATTGAAAGACCAAGTATGACAACTAATAGAAGAGCAACTCCACGACGTACCATTCTAAAAACCCCTTGTCCTTCTCGAACGAGGGTTTTTCTTTGCGAAACAATATGAACTTTGACATAATCAAAGTGAAGTATCGAAAAACGCCCCTAGACGGATCAGGAGAGTCTTCACATTCTTTTCACGCAAAATACCATGTCCCTCATCATCAAAGACAAGCTTCTCGTATTGTATTTTGTTTAACTCCAATCGTTTTTCAATCGCAGCCACGTTGGCCTTTGTAACATTGGGGTCTCTAAGTCCTTGTACTATCAAGAGTTTGCCCCGCACATTCTGCACATAGTTAATTGGAGACCTCTCTTGATACTTTTCGGGAACCTCTTTTGGAGAACCTCCTAACATCTCCTCTGAGAGCGGTCTCAGGTCAGGTCGAGTCGTTTCATAGTCAACAACCAAATCAGTCATCCCACATATCGGTGCGGCCGCTGCTATAATATCAGGTGGGAATTGGGTGATAGCGAGCCAACTCATGTATCCACCGTAACTTGTCCCATAGATTCCGACTTTGTTGGGGAATGCAATTCCATTCTCAATCATGTGTTCGATTCCAGTTCGGATATCATCCTTGTCGAGACCTCCCCACCCATCTTTCTTGATGAGTTCTCGAAAGTTCACACCATATCCTGTGGACCCACGGTAATTGGGATCTAGTACATTGTATCCCAGTGAGCAGAAATATTGAATCTTGGCATCAAGAGCGTCTTCAGAGTGCCCTGTTGGCCCACCGTGGACTGTCACTATTGTCTTACCATTTGGATTTCGAGCCCGATAGAACCATCCATGAATCGGTGTGTCATCTTCGGAGGTCCATCTCAATTCTTCAGCAGGAGTTAGGTCCTCTCGTTGAATTGAAGAACGACCGAGCATGTTTGTAATAAGTATGAATTTTGAAGGATCCAATTCATTCATGTTGAACCTTACAATATCGATAGGATAAGTTGAACTATAGAAAAGACCTAGCCAGTCTCCACTTCCCAAGTTAGTGATAGGCCAAAGGTTTCCCCAAGGTGGAGTAACGTTTCGGAGTGATTCCAATTTAAGATCAAGGAGGAACGGTTTCCTATGTGCATCGCTCTCTTCAGCCATGATGACATGATTGGAATACTTTGGCACTCTAGCCAGGCTATAGGTCCCGCCCTCTGTGGGTTTTGATAACCATTGGATTTCACCCGATGCGATGTCATAGAG
>JAGXOC010000143.1 GCA_019894665.1 Candidatus Thorarchaeota archaeon | reverse complement strand
CATGTACGTCCTCCAAGTTCGTTCATCGCCAAGTAGCGATCGAGTCTTTGATGGTACTGACTCCCAATCTTCAGCCTCAATAGTTGGCCACAAGTCTTTGGCAATCCTGATTGATGCACCAGCAGCAACCAAGAACGTCGGGATTTCTATTATGGCATGAGGAAGTATCCTTGCCAGGAACTCCATTGAACTTATTCCGAAGAATTGAATCTCAATGATTGCAATCCCTCCAAGAGTCAATGCAGTTGAGAGGACTTCGGCTATAGCTAAGGACATCAAGCTGAACTTGATGAATGTGATAATGAAGTCTTCACCCCGACCCTTGCCAATTAACTTGTATCCTGCAGCAAGGAGGATTGGCAGTACTATCAATGCAATCAATGTGAACTGATCATCATAGATAAAGTACTCAGCTGCAAATATTGTGATGAAAAGTGGAAACCACCATGCACCAAATCCTTTACCTTCACGATTTTTCACAGCCGCAACTAGACCAAATAGTAGGAACATTCCTCCAAAGACAAAAAGTGCTCTTAGTCCTAATTGTGCAGCAAAACCCCATCTTGGATCGAAGGGATTGTAGAGACCAAGTCCCGCGTCGTATGCGGTCCAGAAATAAGTAAATGCAGCACCAACGAATAGTGAAGCAATACTCCATACTCCAATCCGCTGCTCAGACTCTGTCTTCTTTACTCCTGTGAACCAGAGTGTTGCGGACCAGAAGATTGGTCCAATCACTAGCATCAACAGGGTTCGAACCATATTGTGCTCAGTAAAGATGACAAACCAACCCAGTGGGTCCACTCTATCCAGGAAATGCCCACTGGGTGGAAGTATTCCTTCAAGTCCATCGGGTGAACCAATCTGTGAAAGTAAACCTTGGAGAAGGTCATTCACCAGAAAAGGATTGGTAATCACCAATGAAAGCACCCAGACTCCAAATACAGCAACTACGAGTCCTCCAAAGAACATCACTGTTGTTTGAACAAGGTCTCGTTTGTTAACATTTAGGAGCGGACCTGCAATTTCACCTATTGTCTCTCGCCAGCTCTCCCTATACTTGAAGAAGTAGAGAATAAACAGTGCGCTGAATACAAAGATTGGTAAGTTAACAATGAACTGAGAGGCAAGACGTGCCAGTTGTTGATCAGCATCTGGTAACGCAAGAACCGGTCTCAACCTATTGTAAATCTCTCCAGCGTATCTTGCGGGAGTGATAGCAAAACCAACAATATAATCCAAGTCTGGAAGTAGATAATAAGTCACAACCGAGAGAGTCACACCAGAGAATAATGCAAATGATTCAACTCCTCTATCGGTTCGTTGCCTCACTGTGTGACCAAGGATTCCAAGGACTATCATCATAGCGAAAGGAATAGCTAATAGTATCAGCAACCAGATTGTTTCCCCAATCATTTGGAAATTGTTTGGAGGGTTGATCAATATGCCTTCTATAAATTCATTATCCACATCCCCTGGATAGAGAAGGTATTCTCCATGTTCTCTGGCATAGTTCAATGTCGTGGCAAATACTGCTGCTACAAAGGCACCAGCTACCACAAGACCAGTACCAACACCAGTAGCTAAATTCCTTAGGGCACCACCCAAGCTCACGCCAGATACCTTGGATTTAACTTGAGTAATAGAATCGAATGTTTTCTTGTAAAGGACAACTGCGAAATCTTCGACCAGAGGAAGTATCAAGATAGCAAAGATGATTGGAGGAACGGCTAGAATTAAGCCCAATGTATAGTAACCACTGAGGACACTAATAATATTTGCAACACCAGATGTGAATGCTTGATAGGCTTGTAGAACAATGAGTCCTAGACTAAGCAATATATTGAGTCTAAAGAACCAGCCAAGTACACCACGCATCATCTCACCCCCAATATCACGATTACCTAACCGAAGTCCAGCGCCTTTTGCAATTCGATTTGATGCGGGATATCCGAATCGATATATCCAAGTCAGAAAGATGAGAATATTCACAATGTAGATATCTTGCTCAGTATTTGCTATGTAATCCGGAAAACTACCAATATAGATTGAAATTGATGGTACAACAGTTGCCAAACCGATGATAAGATAGTCTTTCCATGCATCTCTCCAGGCACGAGCTTGAACTTCTGGATTTAATGGTTGAGGTTCTACACCCTCGAATGTGATATTTGAAACACGATCTCTCAAACTTGTGTATCCATCACTCTCAGGTTCACGTCGAGTAATGCGCCTTATGAGATTCTTGAACCTCATTTTCAGTGGATCTTGTAGAGCTAGTTTGACAGCCAATACAAGCATTCCAAAGAGGACTGCGAAGAAAGATACCATCACCCATATCATGTATTCTTGAAGTGAAGTAACGAATTGGAACAGCATTCCCGTTAATAGAAGCCAAGACAGAACGCCTGTATCTACATAAGGATCAAAACTGCCTCCTACACCAGATCCCCATAATGCAATATTCATGAGGAACCATGTCACCGTCTTCAGATACATCAAAATGATGAATGCCTCGATGAACTTGCTCTTTCTCTTTCCAAAGAAGAGAAAGTACACAAGAGACACAATCAAAGGTGGGACAAACTCGAACATAATTGTTAGAAGCGTGAGATGTTCTAGCGCCATTTTCAATCGTCACTCCGGGCGTATTACAGAGCTCTCACTTCATTTTCCTAAAGAAAAAGGTTCGTTGGACAGACTTCGGGTTCAGTAGATATGCTTTGGTACTCATCGTCGTACCGAAAGTTTAAAGACAGTAAATTAGCTATCGTGAAGTGAAATCAACTGAGAGTTGAGATAATCAACATGGAAATTGAGGTGCATAATTATGGAGATCAGTCAAGAACTAGTTGATGCAATAAATGACCAACTGAATTTTGAGTTGTACAGCGCATTCATCTACCTATCAATGGGAGCCTGGTTTGAGGACCAGAACCTCACAGGAATGGCCCATTGGATGGAGGTTCAATATCAAGAGGAATTTGCCCATGCGATGAGATTCTACAGGCATCTCACAGAGCGTGGAGCTAAAGTTTTAATGAAACAGATTGATGCGCCAGGGACCGAATGGAAATCAGCTCATGATGTCTTTGCCGTTGCATACCATCATGAGACAATAGTCACAGAGAGAATCTACAAGATTGGCGACATTGCTGACAGGTTGGGTGATAGATCCGCTCAGTCAATGCTGACATGGTTCTACAATGAACAGACAGAGGAAGAAGCCAATACTATGGGAATCCGTGACAAACTCAAGCTGATTGGAGATTCTATTCCAGCACTACTGCAGCTCGATGGTGAGCTAGGTGCTAGACCACCAGCTGGTCCTATACCAGCAGATTCAACAGCCCCATAAGACTGTGTGACAATACACGCTTCCAAAACGCGACCGGAGGTTGAAAAAACACCTCCGGTGACTGCTTTTTTAGTCCGAATGAGTAAATTCGCACAATTCGCAGACTACTTATGTGAGAAAACCACCCGATTTTTCAGTGAGAGGATACTATGCTACCAGATGATATCGTCAAAGCTGTGACAGACAACATTTCTGGAATCAGTGCAAAAGATTATGCGACTGCAATCTCAACATTCCATCGAATTCAGGCAAGTCCTGGCTTTTCAGAGGCAATTGAATATCTAAAGAACACCATTGCATCGGTTTCGGATGCGAAGGTGAAAGTGTTTGAGTATCCAGCTGATGGGAAGACCACTATTGGAACGTGGGATGCTCCCTTCAGCTGGGAAGGCAATTATGGAAAGCTTGAGTTACTTGAACCTGAAGAAAGAACACTTGCAGACTTCAGTGCTGAGCCAATCTCATTGGTTGCACATTCAACACCCGCAGAGATCGAGACTGAAGTCGTCTACGTTGGAAAAGGTCTCAATCCATCGGACTATGAAGGAAAAGATGTGAAAGGGAAATTAGTTCTCACTGAGAGCGTAGCCCGGCTTGCCCACAAGGTGGCTTGTGTCACGCATGGTGCAGCGGGTATTCTTACATACGTACCACCGGCAGGTATTGATGAAATCGCTGAGTTAAGACGATACGATGCTATCTGGCCCAGTGCAGATGAGAAAGATAAAACTACGTTTGGTTTTGCGTTGAAGCAAGGCGACGGCATAAAGATGAAGCAATGGCTTCTAGAGGGCAAGACAGTTCGAGTGAAAGCGAAAGTTGATGCTACACTCAGTATTGGAAAGCTACAGGTTCTATCAGCTGTTATTCCAGGCGATGACAAGTCCAAGGAGATTTGGTTAGCAGCTCATGTTTGTCACCCACATCCGGGAGCAAACGACAATGCCTCAGGAAGCGGTGCTCTCGTGGAGGTTCTCAGGTCATTATCACAGCTTATCAAAGAGGGGAAGATACCAAAACCAGTATTCTCAATCAGATTCCTGTGGATACCTGAATGGTCAGGCACTATTCAGTTCATTGAAAATGAGCAAGACATTCTCAAGCGTTGTAAGGGAATGATAAATCTAGACATGGTGGGAGCAGATCCTACAAAATCAGGTTCAGTTCTTCATCTATATAGGACGCCATTTTCTTTGCCAAGCACCTTGAACAATGTCGTGAGGTTTTGGCAGCAAACTGAGGCTAAGCGTAAAGATGATAGACGCGAGGGTGGCATGGTTGCCCCATTGCCACATCAATACAGCCGATACTCAGCAGGTAGCGACCACTTCATGTTGACAGACAGCACCGTTGGAATTCCAGCAGTGATGCTTAATCAAGATCCAGACAGATTCTATCACACATCAACAGATACAGCCGACAAATTGGATACGCGACAGATGGGTTATGCCTCTCGTATAGCAGCCCTTTCAGCTCTATCAACTGTACTTCCAAAACATGTCTATGAAGAAACCATACTCACGGTATGTAGAAACGAGTTTGTAGAACTGATGCAAGAAGTGAGTCTACGAGGTGTTACTCAATTGTCACGGTGTCTTGGAGACCCTGAAAAGCTCTATCCACGAGTTCTTCGCTGGTTAGGTCTTGCTCATGATCTTGGACAAGAGACCCTTGACAAAGCTACTGAAGAATGGTCACTTATTATCGAGCAGGAGTCTCTTCGACAGTCCCTCAAGACTAGTCTTCAGATGGTCTATACCACAGAGATGGTAGTAGCCAGGAAGGCGTATGAGGGAGCCTGTGCTGAAGTGGGGCTCGAGGCTATGCAGGAGGACCAAATCTCTCTTGATGCGGAGAGTTTCGGAATTGAAGTCAAGAGAATTCATGACCATGCGATGAGTCCAACGTTTGTCATGACAAAACTGGGCGACAAAGCAGCTGAATACAGGAAGATGAGCGAAGAGCGTGAGGAAATTTTCGCGTCCATGGACGAGATGTTCAACATGGCAAAAGACTGGACATCTCTTGATGTCATATGGGACATGATCTGCTTCCAGTTCAAAGAGATTGATTCGGGTAAAATGCTCAAGATTGTAAAGGATCTAACAGATGCAGGAGTAATCAAGTCTAGGAGTGTGTAGTTGCTGGAGTCAAATGGCTGGCAATACAATAAGGT
>JAGXOC010000142.1 GCA_019894665.1 Candidatus Thorarchaeota archaeon | reverse complement strand
CGATTGCTGTCTCATGAGCCGCGGTGGTGCTTTCGCCCTCGTCACAAGCGAGGAGTGGGCGAAGAAGAACGCACCAAACAACTACGTCACCATCGATGGTGCTGGCTTGAGCAGCTGCACAATCCGTGCAGGTGACAGGATTGACTTCCCCGGCTGGAACAAAATGTACGGCAAGGGATATCCAGACATGACCGAGTTCGCAGCCTGTCGTCGCTCTGGCGAGGTTGCCTATGACATGGCTGGCATTGAGTACAAGAACGCTGTCAAGGAGGTCGACGTTGCTGAGATTCACGACGCATTCAGCAGCTCAGAGACCCAGATCTACAAGGCTCTCCACTGGTGCGACAAGAGCAACATCAAGGAGTTCGTTCGCGAGAAGCGTACATTCATGGAAGGAGACCTCCCCACAAACGTTGGCGGTGGTCTGATGGGATACGGACATCCCGTGGGTGCCACTGGAATCATGTCCGCAATCGAGACCATGTACCATCTCAACGACACAGCTCCAAAGAAACACTTGAGTTCCAAGACCTACGTCAAGGACGCAAACACTGGTCTTGTCAACAGTCATGCAGGTACTGGAACCAGTATCTCGAACTTCATTCTCAGGAGGCCATAATCATGACCAAGGATAAGAGAATGCACAAGATTCCTGACAATGTCGTTTGGGATGACAAGAACTCTGACAAGTTCAGGGGTGATGTCAAGGAGACCGGTATCGGTTTCATGGGCTATGATTTTGATTCAGCTACTGAGCAGTTCAAGGTGTACCTACATTACGACCAACTGTACTATTGGAAGTACGGAGAGGTATCCAAGCTCGGTAAGGGCTTCATTGATGGCGAGTTCTGGGGAACACAGTGTCCGGTGTGTGGAGACAAGTTCTTCCCACCGAGGGTGAACTGTTGGAATTTGGACTGCAACATCGCCAAGTCTGACTGGATCAAACTCAAGGAGGAGGGGATTGTTCACACCTTCACGATCGCTGGGTGGAGCGGGAAGTCTTCACTGAAGCGCCTTCCATTCGTTCTGGCCTACGTTGTAGTTGATAGTTGCAACACGGCGATAGCAAACGAGATTCGAGGTATCGAACCCTGGGACCCTGAGTTTGGTATGCCAGTGAAAGTTGTCTGGAAACCAGCGAATGAACGACAGGGTACTGTCACAGACTGGTGGTTCGAACCTGCAGATGGCTGGAAGCCGGGTCCAATGACCCCTGAGAAGGAGCGCATGAAGGAGCTCTGTCAGCCTGTCATCGAATGGGTAAAGACGATGAAATGATCTGAATATTGTAAGAGCTGGATTTTTCCAGCTCCCTTTCTTCTTTTTCCAATTAGCCCTCTCTAATCAAGACTTATCTTGGAGTTGTTGCTACGATGGAAAAGTTACAGAATGAGGGGCAATTTCATGGTCTCTCTCTTCATGTTGAATGTGTTGTTTTCTGGGCTCCTCTGGATCCACACTCTGAATGCGAAACCACTCTTCCCAATCTATCTTTTCAGAATCCTCATCACCCATTTCAAACCTGCTCCTCAAATTCCTTCTACAGAACTAAAATCAAAGTTGAGACATGAATTGAGAGGGCTCAGATCTACATTCCTCAGCTTGTTACCAAAAAGACCAATCCTTCGAAGACTGTTACAGTGTTTTAGAGGGCTCAAATCAATTGATTCGAGTTGATTCTCTGCCAATTCGATTTGCTGCAGATGTTTGAGAGAGCTCATGGGTGATAAGTCAATATTTTTCAACAAATTTCCTGATAAGCCAAGCCTCTGCATATTCGTACATGAACTGAGGGGGCTCAAATCGATGGAAGTTAGTTTATTGTACATCAGAGAGAAGTCCCACAGTTTAACGCAAGAGCTGAGTGGGTTCAGATCAATTTGCTGAAGTTCATCAACGTGAAAAAAAAGCATCTCAAGATTCGTACAGGAATTCAACGGTGACAAATCAACCGATTGAAGTTGGTTATGTTGTAGGTCAAGTATCCTAAGATTTGGACAATCTTTTAGGGGGTTCAAGTCGATCTTCCGAAAATTGTTCCTGCAAAGCATTAGGGTTTCCAGATGTGCACAAGAACTTAGGGGGCTCAAGTCAATATCTTCAAGCTGGTTTCTCAAATGATTAGGAAATGGATGTCCAAGCCAAAGCTCTTGCAAATCGGTGAATGAGCTAAGAGGTGCCAGATCGATACTTGCCATCCTTCCATTGTTGAGGATTAGTTTTGTAACTCCTGATTCATACTCAAGTTTATGCTCAATACCATCAATGTCTTTGTAAGTTATCTGTACGCTCATTTCTTCCCCTCGTTAACGTCCTACTGGAATAGTTGCTACAATCTCCTTCTGGTTTCGCATGATCTCGAACCCCGGTGCCTCGGGTGATACTATCATTGTTACCATGTAATGTGTTCTTACACCATCCTCTTGTACGAGGAAATTATGATACTTTCCTCCTGTTATTATCAATCTCCCTTCGTCAAAAAATAAGTAGGCCGTATCTCTAGATACAACCTGTCCATCATAGCAGACTACGAATTGAATGGTTTCCTCACTGCCTGTGAGTTTTAATTTCAACACAGCGGAAATAAATGAGAATCTCTCATAGATCATATCGAATCTGTATCCGTTCACAGAAACTGACTTTCTTACAGATTGCTCAGGAACAAGTTTGTTCCTTGAATATTTGGTGATAGTTTCCCACATTTCCCCCTCAACCATGCAAATTACCTCTATGATACTTTTTGGATTTGCAATGCAGCAAATCTTTACCCTCATTCCCTCTATTGATAGAGAATAAGTTGCTGATAAATTTGATATAAAAAGGAGTTGGTGATTATTAGACGAAATAAATAATAACCTCCGCCTTGATATAAAACGCGAGGGCAATTGAAATGAACGATAGACAAAATGATTTGATTTCTCTCGCAAGGGAGCTAACCAAGGCAGGCAATATAGGTGAAGATGAGAGATTCTTCAAAGAAATGATTGCCAATCCTCATAATGCAATGGCTTGGCATTATCTAGGGTTTGTACTTCATCATCGAGGGAAACTTCAAGATGCTGAACGGGCATATAGAAAAGCTGTAGAGATAAATCCAACACAAAAAACTTCGTGGTCAGGTTTACATAAAGTGCTCATTGAGATTGGTGGCCGAGTTGACGACGCTCAGTATGCTTACGTAAAGAGTGTGGAAGTAACAATTGCAGACCAAAAAACAGGAGAAAAGAAGCCCTTCGAAATTCCAGAGGACCTCGCTAGTTCCTTAACCGGGCATCTTACTACAATGGCACAGTCACTTGACAAAGGATTCGCCTTAGTTTCACAACGAAGATATGATGAGGCTGAACAAGTTTTTCGTCATGTTATCAGAAACTATCCCGACAATCCTCGGAGTAAGTTACTACTTGCTGATCTTCTTGTAGAACGGGGTAAGTGTGAAGAATCTCTACTAATGATTGAAGAAGCAATAAAGGCAGATCCTCATTCTGGATTTCCCTGGACAGTTCGGGGTCGTGCTTTAGGCAAGCTCGGTAGGAAGAAAGAAGCAGTTGAATCTATGAAACGAGCCTTGGAGATTGAACCTCATAATAGATTACTAAAAGTGGAATGTGATAACTGGTTCCGCAAACAGAGAATGTGAATTAATGTCTGCACCCAGGTATTAGAACGAACTCTGTCAGCCTGTCATCGAATGGGTCAAAACAATGAAATAATATGACATTGAAAGAGCTGGTTTCCGCCAGCTCCTCTTCTTTTTTCAGGAAATCAAAGAATCCACTCTAAAGCTTCTTGATGAGATAATACTCCTTTGCTTCATTTGGATACCCGTCTGAGATTCCATATGTGTTAAATCCCTGTTTTCTCATGAAACCAAGATTCTGAAACGAAAAGCATGCTGTCTGAGCCGCAATACACCCTTTCTCCTTGGCAAGTTTTTCTGCATGCATTAGGAGATCCTTTCCATAACCTTGACCGCGATATCTCTTATCAACCCAGAGACCTTCCACAAACATGGTTCCAAGGGTTGTATAACCTTTCACCCCTCCACACACTTGCCCTTCATCGTTCTTTGTTAATAGTTTGAAACCAACATGAGGGTATTCTTTCATCAAACTAAGAATGTGCTCGCCATGGCTTGCTCTGAGTCCTTTGCTGACAATCTTCTGCGATTCCTCTGTGGAATCCTCAGAGATTGTAAATCGTGTGGAGTCTACTTTCTGGGTTGACACGTCATCAATCGTATCTATTCGTTTCATGAGGATAAGTTCAGTAATACCTTCGTGGTATCCATCATATGTAGCAATAAGCTTGAACCCTATTGCCTGATAGAAGTCAGGTGCTTGCCATGAAAACGTGTACGTGTGCGAAGTTATACATCCGTTCTTCTTTGCCAATCGATGTGCTTCTAAAACGAGGTCTCTTCCATAACCAAGTCCGCGATATTTGTCATCTACCCAGAGAACTTCAAGATACTGGGACCAGTAAAGTGTGCTTGTCAAAATCCCCCCAACGATAGTCCCCTCGTGGTCTCTGAGAACCAGATTAATCCAGGGTTGCGGACTATTGAACTCTCCATTAGTCTGTTCCAAATTATAGACTCCCAATCCTTTTTGGAATTCTTTCACCTCGTCATCGGTTGGATTAGTAATGATTTGAAAACGATTGGGACCCGCGTGTGTTTTCATCAGAAGACCTCCTAGTTCTGATAGGATAGTTTGCAAGACTGTTTTACTTAATAACTTTCAAGAGCGCATGAAGGAGCTCTGCCAGTCTGTCATCGAATGGGTCAAGACCATGAAATAATTGGATTGAGCTGGAAACAACATCTGAATCGGAAAACGAATGTTTTTATCACACTGGACAAAATCATCTTTGGTGAGTAGAATTGACAGAAGATATCATAGTTGTAACCATACCAAGTATTCCCGGATATAGAATCACAAAGATAATGGGTCCCATCAGTGGACTCACAGTTCGAACAAGAGGTGTTGGAGGAAAGATCGTCGCAGGGATTGAAGGATTGTTTGGGGGTGAGGTCACGTCGTACTCAGAAGAGTGTGAACGAGCAAGAAAGGAATCATTAGAACGGCTTGTTGAAGTGGCTGGTAAAGTTGGAGCAAATGCAATCCTGAGCACAGATTTTGAAACAACAGATATTTTGCAAGGATCCGCTACGGTATTCTCAGCATTTGGAACTGCAGTGTATTTGGAATCTATCCAGGGTTCAGAACCTGTAGCCTTCGAAGCATTGTACAAGCAGGATTTCAAACCAAAGTAGACCCGCTTGAACTGTAATTCGTTCAAGGCTGTATATTCCTATTATCCTCATGAGATTGTAGATGATATTGTTTCCTGAGAAAGAGCCCATGAAGGAGCTCTGTCAGCCTGTCATCGAAGGGGTCGAGTCAATCGTAGGAACAATCTTCGGGTATTCATTGAATAATGCATTCCAGATTATCAAGTTGTTTTTGATTTTCTCTTCCTGAATCTGATACCTCGGACACCATCTTTTGAACTCAAAACAAACCCGGTGAC
>JAGXOC010000141.1 GCA_019894665.1 Candidatus Thorarchaeota archaeon | reverse complement strand
GACTTGAACATATCACTCGGCTTCTTTCTGTGGGAACCATCGGTCAGAAAAAGAGACGAAGACTTGTACCAACGAAATGGAGTATCACTGCGACTGATGACATCATTGGGAAACAGTTACAAAAACAAGTTTTGAGGAATCAATGGATTAACGATTTCAGGGTAAGTATTGATCATGCTCTAGGAAACACTGTGGCGCTTCTCTTTCTTCCTAGTGGTTGGCAATTTGAAGCCATGGAGTCTTGGTTGGGGGGACTCAAACCTCCAATCATAACTGACCATGAGTGGTTCAAGGGTCGTAAGAAATATGCTCGTAAAGTTGCTGGAGCTTACTATGCAACAAAACTCCCTGCGCTAGAGTATCTAGCCAATATCCGAAGACAGGCTGGTGTGATTGTGTTCATGGAGATTGACCCCCAACATTGGGTTCCATTGGGTGTGTGGAGATTCAGAGAAATAGCAAAGCGTGCATTGGAAACGACAGTGAATAGTCACACTAGTCTTGATGAAGCATTGAATGAAATATCAACACACCTACGGATACCAATGAATAGATGGCTCAGTGCGAGCAAGCTCTATACTGAATTCAGGAGCCAGACAAAACTGACTGATTTCCTCTGATTTGAGAATTACAGTTCAATCTTCAGCCTTCATAGCTTCCTGCTCTTGCAACTCTCTTCGAAGCACTTTGCCAACTAGTGTTTCAGGCAGCTCTTTTCTAAACTCAATGTGCTTTGGAACTTTGTAGGGTGAAACATTTGTTCGGCAGAACTCGCGAATTTCAGCTAGTAGTTCATCGCTCGCCTGATATCCTTCTTTCAAAACAACATACGCTTTGACGACATCACTGCCCATTATCTTCGAATCTGGAAGACCTACAACAGCCGCATTTTCAACAGCTTCATGTTCAAATAGGACATCTTCAACTTCCCGTGGATAGACCTTGAAACCACTCACATTGATCATGTCTTTCTTTCTATCCATGATGAAGAAATATCCATCCTCATCCATTCTCCCTATGTCTCCCGTCAAAAGCCATCCATCTCTAATCTGGTCAGCAGTAGCGTCTGGTTTGTTCCAATAACCCATCATCCTCTGCGGCCCGTTAATCAGTATTTCACCTGTTTCTCCGATGGGCAGGATTTTGGTATGGTCCTCTACATCTACGATTCGGACATTAGTGTCTGGAAGTGGAATCCCGATGGATCCAACTTTCCGCAATCCACTTACAGGATTACTATGAGTGACCGGTGAACATTCGGTAAGCCCGTAACCCTCGATTATGACGCAGCCAGTTCTTTCTTCGAACTCGTGTAAGACTTCAGGAGGCATTGCCGCTGCACCAGTGTTGCAGAAACGTATTGATTTCAAATCCTTTGCGTAATCCTCAAGATCATCGCGCTCTAATAGTCGCATGTACATGGTTGGTACTCCAGGAAACATGGAAGGTTTTGTATCTCGAATTAAGTCAAACAACGATTTCTGATCACGTGCATCGGGGTTCAATGCGATTCGCGAACCATTGTATATCCAGACATTCATACAGACTGTCATTCCGTAGATGTGGAACAATGGTAAATTAGTAAGTCCTGTGTCCTTTCCTCGCTGCATTTGAGAAGATACTAAGTTGAAAACCGCGATAGCATTCGACACTAAGTTGTAATGAGTAAGCATGGCTCCTTTCGGAAGTCCTGATGTCCCACCTGTGTACTGAAGGACAGCAATTTCCGTCTTAGGATCAATCTCAAATTTTGGTGGATCTGGTTTTGTTCTGTTAATCAAATTCAGGAATTGTATTGTACCAGCAATTTCAGCAGGGTCTCTAGGAGCATTTGGAATGTAGTCCATTACACTGGTAATGATGATGTTCCGAAGTCTGGTTCTGTCCTTGATGTTATTGATTTTCTCAAGTTGAGAGTCATGGACAATGATGGTCTCCGCCCCAGAATCATTCAGCTGGTATGCAATCTCTGGTTCAGTCAATAAAACACTGCACGCAGTTACGATGCCGCCAGCTTTTAGAATTCCGTAGAAGCTAAACAGAAACTGAGGGAAATTAGGAATCATAATGGCGACAGTATCACCCTGCTTCACACCTAAGTCCCTTAGAGCGGTTGCAAGTCTATCAGCAATATCTTTGAAATCTCTGTAGGAAATCTTCCGTTTTGCGAACCAGATTGCTGTTTGTTTACCGAATTCTTCAGCAGTATTGTCAAGAAACTCATATAGATTCATTTCAGGATAATCTATGGTTTCAGGTACTCCTTCTTCGTAATGTTTCAACCATGGTTTAGCAGCATATGGGTCTTCTGACATTGTTATTCTTCCTGCGCAGGTTATTCTCCACTTATTAAATCAAGTGCCTCTTCAGCAGCTTCTGCTACATAGTCAAATTCATCATGGACCAAATTCTCTAGTACTGAAGTAACATCTGGACTAGACACTCCAATTTTACCCAGTGCCTCTGATGCTCGCCATCGAACATCTGGTTTTTCGTCACTCAGAGCTTCAACTAGTGTAGTAACAGATGAAACAGCACCTGGACCTAATTTTCCGATACTCAAAGCAGCTTCACGTCGAACTATGCTTTTGTCGTCTTTGAGAGCATCACTCAGTGATTGGACTGCTGATTCTTCTAGATCACCAATATTCCCTAAAGCACGGGCAGCTTCTACACGTTCTGCAGTCCTTCCGTTTAGCAAAATCCCAATTAAATTTGGAATTGCATCTTTGGCCGTCTCACCCATGCGACCAATCGCAGATATGATTACAATTTTCATATCTTTGTTAGCAACATTATAAGATTCAATCAATGTAGGGACGGCATCCTCTCCAATGGTCCGAAGAGCATCAGCTGCTTTTCCACGAACCCCTTCAACTTTGTCTTGGAGAAGCAAAGCTATGGATCCGATTATCTCTGGGTCTGCTATCTCCATCTCGCCTAGAGCCTCAACAGCTCCTTTTCTCACAATTGGGTTTTCGTGGTTGATGACCTGTAGAATGGCAGGAATAGCTGGTTTACCAATTTTCACTAGAGTGTTTATTGATCTATAGCGAACTCTCCAATCGTTATCCTCTAATGTCTTTACCAGACTTGGAATTGCCTCAACAGAACCTTTTCCAATTCCCTCGATAGCTTGAGCAGCTGAAGTCCTTACAGTCCAACTTTGATCTCTCAAACTCTCCACTAGATTTGGAATTGCAGTGTGTGCACCTTGCCCCATTATTCCCAAGGTCTTAGCTACTTGAGTACGAATCTCCTCATTCTCATCTTCTAATGCTCCAATTAGACTCGAAATTGCAACATCTGAAGCTACACCTATTCTTCCCAAAGATACTGCAGCTTCTTTTCTGATTGTAACCTCATCATCACGCAGTAGAGCAGCCAATTTGGGTATTGCATCAACTGCAGCCTCTCCGATCTTCCCAAGTGATCTTGTGGCTTCTCGACAGATGCTCCAGTCATTATCTTCTAAGCAGTCAATCAAAGGTGAAACGCTGTTAGCTGCACTAGCACCTAATTCGCCTAAAGTCAGTGCGGCATTGAAACGAATCGAGCGGATTTCACTTCCTAGATGTTCAATAACCTCTCCTATGACTGTGGGATCTTTTTCTGCTCTTGCTACGACGAGCTCAACTTTCGCGTCACGTAATAGGTCTTTGAGAGTAGCTGACATCATGACACCTCCTATATTCCCAAGTATACTTTCTTAATTCGAGGCTCTCTTTCAAGCTCTTCTCTCGTACCGCTCATCTCTATCTTGCCATCTTCAAGAACAAATATGTTATCCGCAACTTGCATTGCCAATACTGCATCTTGTTCAACTAGAAGCGCGGTTGTTCCTTCTTCTTTGATGACCTCGATGGCTTTGAAGATCTTATCCTTCACTTTGGGAGCGAGACCCAGAGACGGTTCATCTAGAAGCAGAAATTTTGGATTTGACATTAGCGACCGAGCAATTGCTAACATCTGTTGCTCTCCGCCGCTTAGAGTTCCCGATCGTTGTTTTCTTCGCTCATCAAGTCGGGGAAAAATGTCGAATACAAGGTCTAAGAGTCCTGAATACTTCGACCTGTCTTTCAGGGCATAAGCTCCAAGTTCAATGTTCTCCATAACCGTCATATCGTAGAACAATCGACGACGTTCTGGGCAATGAGCGATACCTCTACGAGCAATGTCATGCGCTTCCATTTCATCTATTCTTTCACCCTCGAAAGTAATCCTTCCTCTGTCTATCTCTTCAAGTCCTGATATGGCTCGAAGTAGAGTGGATTTACCTGCACCATTTGGGCCAATGACTGCATCAAGTGAGCCCTTTTCCACACTCAGATTCACTTCTTCTAGAGCCTTCGCTTTGCCATAGTAATGATAGACTTTTCTTAGTTCAAGCAAATTCTCCACCTCGTCCGAGATATGCCTCTAGCACAATTTTATTGTTAGCCACTTCCTCCGGAGGACCCTCAGCAATCAATCTCCCCTGATGCATGGCGATGACTCTGGGAACTAGTGTCATTAGCTCACGCAACACATGTCCTGTCAGAAAAATCGTGACACCCTCTTCACTCAATCGTTTTATCAACTTGGTAATTCCTTCCTTTTCCTCATGGGCCAATCCACTGAAGGGTTCATCAAGAAGAAGCATCTCTGGATTTGTTCCTAAGGCTTTGCCAATCTCAAGCTTTCTCAAATCTCCGTGAGGTAGAATGGCCGGTGGTAGTCTCGCCTTGTCCACAAGTCCAACAGATGTGAGAATCGAGCTCGCTGCTTCATCTATTCCAGAACTACCGAAGGCTTCTTTTCCACGGGGTGAAAGGCAAGCAACTGAAATATTATCAAGAAGGCTCAGATAACGAAATGACCTCACAATCTGAAAGGTTCGAATCAATCCAAGATTCACAATCTGATAGGGTTTTTTCCCTGTTATGTCCACTCCATCGAATAGGACTGAACCAGAGTTGGGTTTCTCAAAACCTGATATCAAATGAAACAGGGTTGTCTTCCCTGCCCCGTTTGGTCCTATCAAACCAATCATCTCTCCCCGCTGAATCTCGAAATTAGCATCATTGACTGCTGTCAGGCCGCCAAATTTCTTAGTGAGATTCTTGACTTGCAATATTATTCCCATGCTACCGCCTCCTTATCAAATCCCAAAGATCCTGGACTCTCTCCAGAAATGGATTCATGATGCCGTGTTCTGCAAAACGAACAATCAGAATCAGAAGAGTGGCAAAGATCAATAAAGCAGCTGCAGCAAGAGGCCTCAGAAACTCGCTCAATACTGTGAATAGAAATGCTCCAACAACTGACCCATAGATTGTCACCATTCCTCCAATAGCAGCCATAATAATTGCATAGAAGGAATAGAGTGTTTGAAAGACAGCAGGATTTACTGCTGTTGTGGTCAGAACGAAAAGAGCACCTGCAATCCCTGCAAAGAATCCACTTATCATGAATGCGATAAGCTTGTAGACAGTTGTGTCGATCCCTGAAGCATCGGCACAGGTTTCATCATCTCGAATTGCCTTCAGGATTGTACCCAGTCTTGAATCAACGATAGCACGCATTATAAC
>JAGXOC010000140.1 GCA_019894665.1 Candidatus Thorarchaeota archaeon | reverse complement strand
TGCCAGCTCCTGGTACTGACAAATTTCGTACCAGAATTTCAAGAAATTCGAGTGCGTCCGCCATGAAATAAACAGGGCTCTTCTCCAATTGAGCTGAGTTCTTTTGAGCTGTTTTAATCATGGTTTCACTTGAGTCAACACCGACTACTTCTGCTCCTTTTCTGGATGCTTCCTGAGTGAACGAACCAGGCCCACATCCAATATCGAGGACACGCATGCCGGGCTTGACGAGTTGAAGTATCTTATCATGAATGACAGTTTGTCTACCATCTAGAACCTTGTTGAATTCCTCATCATAGGTGTCTGGAGACTGCTCTAATGCAGCCATGAACGCAACGGCCATCTTCCTCTTCTCACTTCAAGCCTGTTTCTACTTTTAACTTCACATCTACGCAGGATAATGGGTTTGTAATGCTATCCTAATTTCATTGCCAACTGTCGAAATAGTAGAGATGCGATTAACAAATCGATCATGAAACTGAGGTTCCTCAACACTAAGAATGAGGGCTCGATGATTGCGATCACTCCCAGACCCACATAGAGTCCAAGTAGAATCACAAAGACCAATTTCGAAGTCCGAGCTTCGGGTGGATCACTTAGGGAGAGCAGGAGCAGCACTATGAAGGTGAAGCCAGCCATGTAGCTCGAGATGTCCTTCACGTACATGACCACCCACAATGACGAGAAGACATTGTCAGCAGGAATCCACCCGCTCGGAACTCCAGTCAGTAGTGCCACCTGAAACGCGTTCTCAATCATGTCAGTGACGAATGTGACACTCCCTAAGAGGAAGGCAACCTTTGCAATGAGTTCCTCCTTCTCTCTTGTTAGGAGGAAGAGTCCGAAGAAAATGGCGAGATAGCCGATCATGAAGAAGTTGTCAAACACCAGACTAGCGAGTTTGATGTTGATGTCTTGTGCTGTGGCTCCTACAAGATCAGCAATCACGTTTGCAATCGGCCGTACCTCGTAGAGGTTCCCTCCACCTGGATTGAGAAGGATTGTGGCAGTCATCCCCAATGTCATAAGGAATCCTAGGAAGATAAACACGGAAGCAACCTTCAGTCGTGGTCCAACGTTCTCTGTCATTGTATTCACCGATCAACGTATGTAGAGGGAACGAAAGCAATGCCAACCTTAAGCCTGCCGTTTACTTGGAACACGTGTTCTAAGATTCCTGAAGAATTAACTCGGTGAAGAGAAAGATTCTGCAAAATTACCTCCTATTCTTGAGACGTCGGCGCATGGCTCTATCAGATTGGAGTCGATGCTTACGAAGAAGTGAGGATGTGCCCTTTGAAAGGGCCACTTTGGGTTTTGCTTCGGTCGCCATCGGGATCATCTCAGGAAGATGGTGTGGGGGCAGGACCTAGGGGATTCCGCCCCCACTGTGTGTCTCTGATGCCGGGAGGTGCACGGAGACAGCGAATTGACCTCATTGGAAAATGAGGATCGTAAGGTATCAGGAACTCGCGTAGAGGTATCGAAGGCTCTGCGCGTCCTGGTCAGTAGGTTCACGGTCGCTGTCCAGAAGGCCGTACAGGGTATGGAGGACTTCTGCATTCTTTTGGAGGGTAGATGTTGGTCGTGTTTCCGAGGTCATCGCTTTCGTCTCCGTGTGTGTTTCAGTTTCTGTGGTACAACACACCTCTATTTCCACTGAGTATGCTAATAATACTTGGCGTTATGTGGCGGTATACTCCGGTGTTACCGACGTAATACGGGGAGTAGTTGGAGACAATATACGCTCAGGATGGCTTTAGACGGCGACAGATCTCACTGTACAACACCCTACAATTCATGTTCCATCAGAAGGAAGGGGGAGAGGGGGTGGCCCTTTTTTTGTTCAAATTCACGTTTAGGGTCTCTTTATGTCAAAGCGGAATATGCTATGCATCCTTCAACTAAGTTGAAGGTAATGTGACAGGAGGAATGCAATTGAAAAAATCTAGAGAATTATCTCTATTATTGTCAGGCGAGATTGAATCTTCACCGGGTTGGATAATTTGTGAAGATCAGGTCAATCGTTTGGCAGCATCAATCCAGGTCTGGATCTGGTCAACACTGAACTTGTAACCAGCGGGGACTCTCACGTCACCCTCATCCAGAGCCGCCTTGATTTTCTTGTAGACGTCTTCTGCAGATGCAGAACCTAGAGTCTTGAGGTCTGTGATACCTGTGGCGAACACAATTGCCTCAGCATCCTCCTCTGACACTTCATCAAGCCAGGCGAACCGACTCATAGCAATCCAACGTTCAGCCTGCTCTTTGTTGACATCACAGACTTCAGCTACTTTGTCAGCATCAGCCACCATGAGATCAGCAACAGTGGCTATTCCTGCGGCCTTGAGTTCCTTCCCATAGACCTCACCGATGCCCTCAATGGTTTCAATGGGCAGTTTAGAGAGTTCAGCAGCAGGTGTCTCAACCTCAGGTACATACTCCTCTGCGTGCTCTTCTTCTGGTTCAGGAACATCCCTTACCTTAGGTTTGGGTTTCGGTTTTGCCTCTGGTTCAAACTCATCAGCAATATCCATGATGCATGCATAAACAAGCAGTATCAGTGCCACACCATACACGACGTATGAGATTGTGCGGTCGATTGGTCTGATGAAGACATACGCAACGACAGCTAGGATTAAGCCGATAATTATTGCAACCACAGCTCTCTTGTCACTCAGTAATCCCGGACTCATGAATATCGGTCTCCTAGAATCTCTCTATACGGTTTGGGATAATAATCCACCTATGATGAAGTCTTCTCACTGTTGCCATTGCGTTCTGCGAAGAACTCTGCAAACTCCATATCTTCGATTTTTGGCTCGTGTTCATCACATTGCATAATGAGTCTCTTTTCTATTGCCTCAAGAACGAGTGTGCATCCGCGTGCTTCTGAAACACCGAATGTTGCGACACCTTGCGCCAGGCGGACCGGTCTCGAGCAGTGTCTAGATTCAATTTCCTCAAACAGTTGTTCAAGGAGCCGATATCGCCGTGAAAATTGCTGCTCAGGTGCAACTTTATAGAATTTGATCAAGTTTCCATCCATGGTCTCATCGTATACATAATCAAGTATCTCGGCTATCCTCGAGTCAATAGCTGATTCTGGTCTGCTTTCAGTATAGAAATCATCCAAATATGTAGCAACCTGCTCTCCATAGGACTCCATCTTCCGATTGTGCTCTATTGAAGCGGATCGCACTGTGATAAAAGCACAAATTAGATTACGAGTTTGAACTGCACGGATGATATCAGAGATTGGAATTACTTTCATCGCCTCATCGTCAAACATCTTAAACTCCTGTCTGAAATGAGTGACAGCTGAGATGAATGCCGCAACTATTCCCTCTTCGAAACCACCCTTCACAATCCGGGAGTAGACTGGAATCCCGCTATTCTTGTGCATAACAATGACACCAATGATGTTGTCGGCATCGTCAAAGCGGCGTTTGTTCACTACATCACTTTCGATTTGTGCTTTCCTTCTGACCGACCGAACTCGCAGAACGGCGACAAGTGCGATGAGTCCAAAAGCTGATGCTCCAGCGCCAGTAATGATAGGGGTCAATCGAAGGATATCATCATTGAATTTTGCGAGCGATTGAAGGAAGAGTTCTCCAGTCAGTTCATAGTTATCCTTATCGATCTTGATTTCCAAGTTATACTGAGTTGTGTCAAGGTAGAGCGGAATTCGATATGGTGCAGAATACACCCCGGGGGTGGTTGTTTCAACCATATCTGTAAACTCACCAGCTCCGTCTGTACCTGCTGGTGTCAATCTAAATTTCACCATAGCCCCTGTTACAGGGTCATCGGTTCCTTGGGCAGTGAGCTTGATAGTGATGTCAAAGTCAGTACCTTCGACTACTGTAAGACTTGAGAGCATTTCAGCTTGAATCTGTATGGGAAGAGCGGTAAGAATGAACTCTATGGAACTACTAGCATGACCTTCAAGTTGTGCGGTTATCGTGAATGGCCAATAGCCTTCTCGCTCAGGGATAATGGTCACAACATAGCCACTCCCAGTTTCTTCAAATGACCAAGAATAACCTGTTCCAGGAACACTTTGGACATCTATTGTTGCAGCGGAAACATTAACACCTGTGTCTATTCGCTCATATAGGACAACCAGTTCGTACTCCTGTGAATACGTCATCGAGTCTGATGAGAGGCCGCTACCTGTACGAAGAGAGGTTGGAATTCTAATCGCACCCAAAGTGAAGCTTGCATAGCCGTTCTGATACCCATCCTTACTTGCCTTGAAGATAATGTCAAAAGTGCCAACCTCTTCTGGCATGATTGTTACGCGGTAATATCCACCACCAAGATCTTCCACCACAGAGAAATCAACTCCAGCAGGAGGATTCTGTTCTATCAGGGTAGCACTCTCTATAGCCGCTGAATCTTCATCCTGATAAAGAAGGTATACGGTGAAAGTTTGGTCAAGAGAAATAGTGGTGCTAGCATTGAGACCTGTGAGAGTTGTAGCTATTGATGTTGAGGTTAAGGTGAACAACACAAATTGTGTTTGATGATTGTCTAGCTCCGCTTGAACTAGTATAGTGAAGGTGTCTGCTGCCTGTGGGGTTACCAGAATTGAATAGAGTCCAGGAGACTCGAACACTGTTGTCCCCCAAGTCAGCAGTGAATCAGATACTACATTCTCAATCGAAACATTTGCACCTACTAAACCATGTCCAGTTCCATTTGTATAGCCAACAAAGAAACGGTAGTTATTCCCAAAACTGACCAAGTCAGCTGTACCATTAAGACAAGTGATGTTTGTTGATATCTCGCGAACGACAAGGAAAAACGCATCTGAGTCGCTCTGATGATAGGGTTTGGATGCAGCTATTGTTACGAGGTATGTCCCAGATGTGGTTGAACTGAACTCCACTGAGTAATCACCAAGTCCAATCTCTGCTAGACCCCAGCTTAAGGCACCAGACGTACCTCCAGAGTAAATGATGCGGATGTCTGCATTATCCACTCCAGTTCCGTTCACCATCTCAAATCGGAATGTTGTGTTGAAGAAGTCGGTAAGGCCAATCTCCTCACTTCCGGTACCGGGGATATCGAGAACAGTTTCAACGTCGTTCACGACTAAGACGAAGACCGCAGTAGCATTCTCCGCATTTGTGATATTGGCAACGAATCGAATAGTGAATACACCAGCGGCTTGTGGAGTCACACTGGTTGTGTAATTTCCAGGTTCACCGCCAATCTCACTGACTGGATTGTATGCTAACCCAGCTGCAGGTGAAACACTATCTACCACTACATCTGCTCCGGAAAGTGGATCTCCATTGCTATCTCGATAGGTCATGTTGATTGAATAGGACTCATCAAGATCTACCCTTGCTGAAATTGATTCAATAATTGTGAGAGAACTAGCAGTTGGTGAGATAATTAGAGTTAGTAGAATTGTCTTCGATTCATGATTCTGTTTGCTGAATGTAGTGTTCAGAAGCCAAGTTCCTGAGTCAACGATGCTGGTGTCTAGATCCATCAGATAGACTCCCGGAGTAATGTCTTCTACTACTGACCAATATCCATCAGTCCAATCTACGTTCACTGAAACATCAGTATCGTTTTGCACACCAGTCCAAGTATCGGTTCCATAATCA
>JAGXOC010000013.1:16766-36851 GCA_019894665.1 Candidatus Thorarchaeota archaeon | reverse complement strand
ATCATAGGCTGGTATCGGGATGCCGTATGCCTTCATTATGTCCTTTGCTTCATGCTCAAGGACAAAGGTTCTACCCTCCTCCAGAGCAGTTTTGAAGATTATCTTGGCTTCTTTCATCTATGATTCAGACCTCTCTCTTGTTGCAGATTTGTCCATCCTTTTTATCATTTGTCAGACACCCCAGTTTTGTTGAATTTGGTTCCATACTTGATTTAGCAGTATATATGACAATCCTAAAATCCGAGGTGTTTTGAATAGTCTTGAGGTTCTCCTGTGAGCTTTGATGTAATCAACGAAGGCCATGCTGTTTTGAAAGTTTCATCTGATGAGCTTGAAGAACTGATGAAAGAGGGATTTGATCAGCGGTTGAGTATCTATGGCAATGACCTTCTCTGCTACAGTCCAACTGCATATCCATACGAAATCAAAGACCATACTCAAGTTAGCGCTCACAACTTTGTGTCTCTCAGTGTGACAGGAACGTCGTGTTCACTAAAGTGCGAACATTGTGACGGCCGTTTTCTGAAAGGGATGGAATCTACGATTACCCCTGAAAGTCTATTTGACAGATGTCAGGAAATCAAGACAATGGGTGGAGAAGGTGTACTGATCAGTGGAGGGTCTGACTCAAAGGGATATGTTCTTCTGGAAAGATTCACTAACTCGATTCAGAGAGTGAAATCTGAGTTAGACCTTGAGGTGGTAATCCATACTGGCCTGGTCAGTGAAGAAACAGCACAAGGTCTGGCAGAAGCACAGATTGATGCAGCAATGCTTGACATCATTGGTGATGAACGTGTTTCAAGGGAGATCTACCATATAGAAGATGGACCAAGAAAGATGCGTCAATCACTTGATATTCTGGAAGAGTTTGGAATACCAACTGTGCCTCACATACTAGTTGGTCTTGATTACGGAAAGCTGGCTGGTGAGATTGAGGCTTTGGATTTGATTGCTCAGGGCAATCCCGCAGCAGTTGTGATCATTGCTTTGAGTCCACTTAGAAAGACAGCTATGGCGGGAGTCAACCCCCCCACTCCTGAGGACATTGGACGCATAATGACAGTTGCACGATTAGGAATGAAGGAAGTTCCAATCCTATTGGGATGCGCTCGGCCAATGGGTGACCATAAGATTGAGACCGATCGGTATGCGATTCTGAGTGGAGCAAATGGGATTGCTCTGATAAGTCAAGAAGGGGTAGATTTTGCGAGAAAGAATGGATTAGAACCAGTTTTTCTAGATGTCTGTTGTAGTCTTGCCTACAAAATTCTCGCTTAATTTTCGTCTAACAAACCACCCAACAGATTCATACCCGAGATCAAAGACCCAAAGTCCAATTGCCGTTGAAAGAAACATCGGCCAAGGTATCACTAGGCAGATTGCGACCATCTTCAGCACGAATCTGAACTCGAATAGTTTGAAGGCTAACGGGGACCGTTCCTTATCAGCCCAGTCGGTTCCTTTTTCATCAAGGACTGCTGCCATGAAGAGGATGATGAGTACCGTACACCAGTCTAACCAACCTGTAATGACAGGAACACCGACTATCAATAAGGTACTGAAAATCAACACAAAACCAACGATAAACTGAGGGCGATTCACTTTTCCAGAGACTAGGACACCAAACACAATACTGGTCAACAGAACCAAGTCCCACTCTGAGACTGTCATGAGTAGACCAAAGAGAAGTCCTGCAAAAGACAGTGGAACCCATGCCGCCTGCGATCTATCGAGTTCATCTAGAAGGTCATCTCCAAGCTTAAGTGAAAGTCCTGCAAGAAAGTATGCTGAGAAATATATCGCCCACTCAAGCATTTCTATTATCCATCCATAAGCAGACAAGTGTGTCCAAGATGTGGCTCCTCAGTCTAACTATGACTCGTCGCTGGACATTTCTGCCCTCAGATAGCCAATTGCATCATCGGAGCCTCTTAGGCATCCAATGATGACCAGATAAAACTTCGTGATTGTCTACATTAGAGCACAAGGTGTTCCAATGGCTTGACCGGGAAGGTTAGTTCGGAATTTTGCACGAACAGCACCACTGTTTCCATGTGGGCCAAGCACTTTGCCTAAGAACTCCTTCTCTTCAGGTGAGGTCCATTTCACTTTACGCCCAACAAGTGCTGCAGCTTCGGATTTGGTATCGACCTCATCGAATATCAGAATCACTTGATTCGGATGTTGTAGGTGCTTACCCCTACGATAGCTTGTGACAACGCCTCTGCGGCCTTTCATAACGTCACTCTTTGACATACGGAGTTCCTCCCATTGGGATTCTCGTGAACGCCCTAGGAATCGGATATAAGACTTACTGAATAGACTCTATGGTTGATTCAAGAACCAATTCCTGGTCCCTCGTCACGTGCAGCTTGGTCACCATCACTGTTGGAGTATTGGAACATCTCCCTCATCTCTTTGCCTTTCTCGATTAACACGTCTCTAATTGCCCATCCAACTTGGTTTGGTCTTTGAGCAAGTCTGTAAAGAGCAAACCATACTCTTCCATCACCAATTGAGCCCTGAATCATGAGATTTTCAACCAACTCTCTTGCTATACCAATCTTGTCGGCTGATGTACTAATTGAAGCCATTATTCCGTTCTCTCGTTCATTGATTTCTTTAACACGCCATGCCATCTGCACGATACTCACGAACGACAGGAACATCACAACCACCACATAGAAACTCGCACCCATGAACGCGGAAACGCCAGCTATTGCCACTGATAATAGTATCACCGAACCCAACAAAATGACTAGGAAGACAACACCTTCTATCAGTGCGTTGATGAATCTAGTGACACGCCAATTATAGTATCTAGACATGAATGATGAAGGGGCTCGAAACTGCATAATATCTCCAAGATAGACATCTCTGGCACGCCGACCCAAGTACAGCCAAACTCCTTGCATGAATATACCTTGAAAGAAGATCACGAAGGAGAGAGCACTAAAGAGAGCTTGCTGCATAAGGCACAGCTCGTGTTTGAGCGTTTAAACATATTGAAGTACGCGTCTAGCGATTACTTTCGGAACACTCCCCACTATGCAACTGTGTATCAGATAGAACATGGGCACGTAGGAAGGCTGAACATTCTATGCTTCATAGCATAGATAGAATTCGTTCTGGATTTACGGGTCCTGGTCTTGCCCTCCCGGATACGACCTGGACTCGTTTCTTCCATTTCTTCTTGACAGAATGACTTATCACAACTAGCAAAGGGTTCGCTGTTGGTGACTACATTGGACAAGGTCAACCATGTGGATCCTACTCAAATCAAAAACATCCCAGAGTATCTCAAAGCCATGGACAAGGTTGGCGTTCTTGGGGCGGGACGACTGGGAAGAGCGACCGAAATTGTGAAGCACATGTTCGACGACAAAGACTGCTTTACTTTTCTCGCTATGTCCGGACCTATGATTCCCGGGGGTCTACGTAACATTGTGCGTCATCTGGTAGAGAAAGGACACATTCAAGCCATTGTCACCAGCGGCGCGAATATTGTACACGATCTCGTCGAAGCATTTGGAGGCAGCCACTTCAGGGTTCCACCCTCAAAAGATGATACTGAACTTCGAGAGGCTGGAATGGGAAGAATTGCAGACATCTTTGTACATGAGAAGGACTTTGAGCTTTTCGAGAAAGGAATCTACAAGTTCCTTGATAGTCTTTCAAATGAACAATTGACAACCCTTGCTCCAAGTGAGTTTCTCACAGAACTTGGTAGCACTATTGAAGATAATGACTCAATTATCAAACAGGCTGCCAATCATAATGTTCCAATCTTCTCACCGGGCCTCATGGACTCCATGCTAGGGTTCCATCTCTACACCTATAGTACAACTAAAAATCTCACTCTTGACTTTGTGAAGGACCTCAGAATCCTAGGCAATATTGTGACAGAACAGAAGAAGACGGGAGCAATCATGCTTGGAGGAGGTCTCACGAAACACTTCACCATGGGTTCCACAATCCTAAGGGGAGGTCTCGATATGGCTATTCAAATCACACTTGATCGACCTGAAGGTGGTAGTATGAGCGGCGCACCTCTTGTGGAAGGCGTGTCCTGGCAAAAAGTGCAGGTTGGAGCAAACTTTGAGACTGTCATTGGTGATGCAACGATTATATTTCCGTTGATTACACTAGGGGTTCTCCAGAGATAGATTTGCCTTCACAATAGTTAAATACATAATCCTGCGATATTGAGTTGTGTGAATACTATGAGCGACAAGAAATGGCCTATGCCTTACAAGAAAGGGTCTGTGTACTTTCAATATGACGTGAAAGACTTTGACCGTGCAAAGATGTTCTACTCGGAGATAATGGGCTTTGAGATAACCTGGGATGGTGGTGCAGATGTCGGATGGGCTCAGTTTGAACTTCCTGCAAAGGGTGCCCAGCTTGGAATCAATCTGTTACGCGAGGGCGAGGTTCGTCAAGGCTCTGGAACTCTCACTATGGATGTTGTTGATCTTACTGAGTGCAAGACATACTTTGAGAGCAAGGGGATTGAAACCTCTGACATCACAGACATCCCTGACATGGTGTCCTACTTCAATCTGAAGGACCCTGAAGGCAATCCAATACAGGTTGTAGCTGATCCTCGAGTCAAGAGTGAAGAGTAAGCCCCGAACCTACTACTCATCGTACTTCATGGCGATGGCTAGTCCAATCAGCATTATCACGATACCTAGGTAGAGATGGTGCAACTGGAACGTACCAATGAAGTATGGGTCAAAGTCAGGTAGAAAGTGTAGAAAATCTGTACCTGCTACAAAGTCGTGAAGATCATCGACTAATAAGACTAAACCCACTAGGAACGCCAGAACGCCTGCTGCAACTCCTTGCTTTCCCATAATTCAATACTCCTTTTCAGTGTCTTGCGAAATCCCTATCCTGTATTGTACTTGAGAGGTTATCAATGCATCTTCCAATGCTAGGTTGTCAAGATTATTAACAGACTACTGTGAACTCATAATGGGAGTTAGATAATGGCTAAACGGAGACTCGGACAGTCCATCATAGTCCTATCTCTTATAGTGGTCTTGCTACATGTGCAAGTAGGTGTTTCTTCAACTACTGAACCATTAGTTCTCGCCACATCAATTTCCGAGGCTCAAATTTCAAATGGAAATGTTATAGCTACTGGGAATTGGACTTTTGGCCCTTGTCAAGCAATATTCGTTGATGACGATTTAGCGTATATTGGAAACGGACGTCATATGGAGATTTTGAACATATCAAATCCCTCTCTACCTATTCACGTATCTAGCGTTTTTTTGGGGTACATAGTTGAGGGAATATATGCTGAGGGTCACTATGTCTATGCAGCTTGTAGACTTGGTGGGCTTCAAATAATTGATATAACAAATACGCTTGTTCCCCGAAGAATTAGTCATTTTGTAACTCCCGCTTGGGCGTTAGGGGTTTACGTCGAATCTGAGGTTGCTTATGTAACCATTAGCTATCGGGGTCTTGTTCTTGTTAATGTAAGTGACCCAGCAGCACCCGTTGAGATAAGTCAGTGTGATACATCTGGAAAATTAACTGATGCTGTTGTTGTCAACGACTATGTTTATGCCTCCGATGAGTATGGTGGTGTTCGTGTTTTTGATGTGAGTGTCAAAGAAAGTCCGATAGAGATTGGATATTGTGATACCGAAGAGTGGTCGATAGGAATAGCCTACGCAGGAAATCATGTCTACCTTGCTAGTGGTTATGGCGGACTTCACGTTGTGGATGTAAATGTCCCTTCATCACCAACTCTGGTTGGCCATCATGATACAATCGAGTATGCATCTGATATCAAAGTTGTAAGTGGTACTGCTTATGTTTCAGAAGGAGACCCCAACGAAGGAACAGGTGCGTTGTCCACATTCAATGTTGTTTCTCCACAAACTCCCAGTCCACTTGGACGTTGCAACATAGCAGGACCTGGCTACGATATTATCATTGACGGAAATTACGCTTATGTACCAGTTAACGAAAGAGGATTGAGTATTGTATCTATTGTGAATCCAGTCAATCCAACGCAGGTTAGAAATCACAAAACAGCTGGAAGTGCTTGGGACATGTCTGTGAATGGAGATTTTGCATATATTGCAAATAATCTCGCTGGTGTCAAGATTGTGAACATATCAGACGCAACAAATCCTGTAGAGGTTGGGAGCTATAGAACACCGGGTCATGCAGATGGAATTTTCACGGTCAATAATCGCACATATGTAACTGATAGAGACAACGGATTGTTGATACTCAATGTCACCAATCCCCAAGACATCACCCTCTTAGGTCAAATCAAAACATCCACCTACACCTATGATGTCCACGTCGATCAACAGTATGCATATCTCGCATGTGGCATAGATGGAATGGTTGTTGTTGATATCAGCAATCCTACAAGTCCACATGAACTAGGGTCCTATGGTTCAGATGTTGAAACACTCTACAAATCTGGTGACTATGTATATTATGTTCATGAGGGTGGTCTGACGATAGTTGATGTGAGTAATCCAAACAATCCGACTAGGGTTGGTGGCAGCATAATTTATGGTATAAAAACAGGAATTCATGTAGATGGTAATGTCACTGTTGTTACAGTTGCAAACTTTGGTGTCAAGGTCTTCAATACATCCAATCCTGCACATCCAAGTTTGATATGGGAGCATAGTGTTACAGGTTATGTTCGCGGAGTATACATTGACAATGACGTGCTTTTTGTTGCTTCTGATTTTAATGGGCTTCGAATTCTCAATGCTCAAGACCCTACAAATATCAAAGAGGTTGGTTATTACAAGACTAATGGCTGGTCTAAAGATGCCTATTACAGAGATGGGTATACCTATGTGATTGACATTGATTGTGGGTTCTGGATTTTAGAGCATGACTGTGATGAGGACGAACTCTTTTCAAGAACAGAATTCGAATTGGGTACACCTGCCTTCAATCCTGATGCAGACTCTGACGATCTTAGTGATGGTTTGGAAGTGAATTTCTATTTCACAGATCCTTTGAACAATGACTCAGACTCGGATGCTATTCCGGACGGATGGGAAGTTCGCTACGGATTGGATCCATTAACCGATGATAGCCAACAGGATAATGATAACGATGACCTTTCAGCCTTGGAAGAATATTTAGCAGGCACTAGTCCATTGACAAATGACACTGATTCTGATGCGTTATCCGACTCAGCTGAATTGTACATACATGGTACCAGTCCATTAAATCCTGACTCAGATTCAGACTTGATGCCGGATGGATGGGAAGTACAATATTCACTGAATCCTTTAGTTAATGATAGTGAGCTAGATGCGGACATGGATGGTTTGGATAACCTACTAGAGTATGAGATTGGTACAAATCCAACACTTGATGATAGTGATGGTGATGGACATCTAGACTCCTGGGAATACTATAATGGCTTTGATCCACTGGACCCGACTGTAGGTCCTTTACAATATTTTGTATCAATGTTAGGTTGGCTCGGATTAGGCGTTACAGTGACTATGGGCTCTATTACAGTGCTCTGGATACTAAGAAAATACACATCCTCTGACACATACGAAACCTACCCCTATGATGGAACTTCTTCACGATGAACAATCAGAATAGAAACGGATGGTGGGCTGACAGAGCAGTGTGTCATATTCTCGTATGAAACGAGTGTTCGATTGGTCCCTTCTCCTATTGAGCCTAGTCCATATTCATTCTATTGGCTCTCTTGATTTCTCATTCGAATTGTGAGGATTGCTATAAGCACAAAGACCAATCCAGTCCCAAGCATAACGAGTTGTAATGGTAGTGGAGGACTTGGCACGATTGTGACAGGAGCCACAATGACCAACAAACCAAGAATCAGAAGCACAACCGATCCCAACCGCACTCGCGTCATTTGACCACAGTGATGTCAAGACTTTATTCCTTATGAAATGTGCCTGCACTCCGGTTGTTTGAGATACCGATCATCGAGAAGTCACACAATCTCGTAGGAACGCAGTTCAATCCGCTAGTCCTACCAGTGTGATTCTCTCTCGGAATTGATACAGAATAGGGAGTTTTATGCTCGTATGAAACGAATATTCGAGTATTCTCTCTCCCCCAATTGAGCCTAGGCCATAATCCTTTTATTGGAATCCTCGCGGGTTCGAGCTAATACGGTCATGTTATAGACCGTAGACCAATCTGGTGATTATTATGGGTAAGCGTCCAGGTCATTGCTACAGAGAGTGCGACAGACCCGCATTCGTCCGCAAGAAGTACATCCACAGACAGCCTGCAAGCCGAATAATCAACTTTGACATGGGCAACCCAAAGGGAGAATTTGAGGTAGAGGTATCACTGGTTGGTCTTGAAAGGTGTCAGATTCGTCATCAAGCCCTTGAGGCTGCACGTATTGCCTCTAACAGGGACATGGGAAAAACAACAGGTAGGATGAACTACCACCTAAGAATACGCGTGAAGCCTTACCATTATCTTCGTGAGAACAAAATGATCTCCGGAGCAGGTGCTGATCGTGTGCAGGATGGTATGCGAAAGGCATGGGGCAAAGTGATAGGAATCGCTGCACGAGTTCGACCAAATCAGCCATTGATCACAATTCGAGTGAACCCTCGACATGTAAAGGAAGCAATGCAAGCTCTCAAGAAAGCAGCACCAAAGTTACCAACACCCTGCAGGGTAGTGTTTGATAAGATTGACCCCGATCTGAAACGCAGGATGGGTTATGCAAACTAATCTTCAAGTTTCTTGCTATCATTCACAACTTCGCTGATTCGTCGTACGACACCGGTGAGTGTTGAAACCTCTCTTCCTGTCATATAGGCTCGTCCGAGAAGATTTCTGAAGACCTGTTTTGCAATCGGTATTCTATGCTCTTTCAATCTCAGCTGGTCCACAACGTCATCAAAGAATCTGTATACCTGCTCCCGTTCTTGATATGTTGCAGCTCTGGCTTCTGAGGGTAGACGAGGTTCTTCTGGAGCGTATGTTGAGAAAAGATGATGGAGCACGACTGAAACGGCATGACTGAGATTGAGACTTGGATAGTCTTTTGAAGAAGGAATAGTGAATGCCAAATCACATAGTTCCATTTCTTCATTGAACAATCCTGTACTCTCTCTTCCAAAGACCAGCGCAATACGACCTTCTAGTGAATTTGGGTCTGGCAATTCAGCAAGTGGAACTAGTGCTCTTGTGACACTATGATTTCTACCAGCCCTTGCACTTGCTGCCCAAGCTAAATCAATTCCCACGAGAGCAGAGCCCAAATCATCAAAGATACCTGCATTGTCCAGAATTTTATGAGCATGCACTGAGAACATCTGCGCAAACTGATCTTGGCGAGTGTCTTCTCCCACTATTCTTAACTCATGTACCCCAAAATTAGCTAATGCTCGGGTCACGAACCCAATATTTCCCGGGTTCTCCGGACCTACTAGGACAACAACCAAGTTTGGAAACTCTACCAAATACATTCCCTACCTGTGGGCTAACTGCAAAATGTCTCCATCCTTGAGTGGGTAATAGAGACCGACGGTTCTTCTTTTGATCTTATCATTAGCCCTTAGTATGACTGCAGCACGAAACCTCTCCACAAATAGTTCTTTGTGAACCTTTCGTGCAGCGTCTTCTACAATAGAGCCCTCAGGAAGCACAATTGGTTTGCGCTCTCTTTGTTTCCCTGGAATCTTTGTGTAGACTCGTAGTATGTCAAGATGCTCATAGAATGCCCAACTCATCCCATCTAGATTCTCGCCGCGCTCCGCAGATATTGGGACTATATCAAACCGACTACTGTATTTCTCTTCTAGCTCCTTGAATCTCGCTTCAGATCCCTCTGAGTCGCCCTTTGTAGCCACAACCAGTGCACGTACGTATGAAACACTGGAATCCATGGCATCCACTAATTGGTCAAAGGATGCAGATTTTTGGAATCGGACTATTATGTTTGTGATTCTGCGAGCGCTGAGATATTCTTTCACCTCTTCGATGTCGCCCTGAAAATTGTGAGCACCATACAGCATGTGACCTCCGAGTCCCACTCTCTCAATCCTGATTGCAGACTGCTCCTTGTTGAGACGAATCCTTGCTGCATCCAACTCCCCTAGTATAATGTTCATCTGTGAATCAATATCCTGAGAGAGATCAATAACTAAAGCAATACAGTCAGAGTTACGGGCCACTGCCAAGGCTTGTCGACCAATGCCTGTCTCGTGACTGCCATCAAAGACTCCGGGAAGTTCGACTAGCTGAATATTGATGTCCTCAAGAGTCAACATAGCTGGTGTTGGAATCGGTGTTGTGAAGGGATAGTTTCCAACATCAAAATCTGCATTTGTAACTGCATTGATGATTGTGGATTTTCCACTATTCGTAACGCCTATGAGACAGACCTGTCCAGCTCCTTCCTTTCGGACAACTCCCTCCTCTGAACCTCCTCCACTACGACGAGAACGATCTTGTTCACGCTTCTTTTCTACCTGCGCCTTGAGAACTGCTAATTTCTTCCTATAATCCCCCTTCATTCTCTCTGCACCCTTGTGTCTGGGTGCAAGAGATAGGAGTTTCTCTAGCTCTACTACTCGCTGAGCGAGGTCTTCCGTGTCCTCGTAAATCAACCTCTGTTTATCAAACTCTGGAGTAACATTGGTAGGCAAAGACTCACACTCGATGACTGATTCTATTATATGACTACAATGATGTTTTTATGAAGCTTTCTTCATGGTGTGTTTTCCACCCTATCAGCGGAAAGATTGGTATCAAGGATGAATCGTTCTGGACTATCTGAAGGTACTTGAATAATGTCAGAACCCCACAACTCAAGCAGTTCGTCAAGTGATGCTCTTACTAACTCAATTCCATTGTTCATTTTGAATGATTTCCCAAGCTCGAGATCCTGTGCCTTTTCAATTGCCTTAAGCAGGAAGAATGAGATTGACCTCTCGTCTGGTGAGACCCTTTTCAGCGAGTCTCCTGGAAATGATACTACCCTCAGGTCTTCCTCACTTCCTATTGCTAGAGATATAATCACATCTCGTCGAAGGTTTCCTGATACGAATAATCCCACGTTGACACATCGGCAAGCAATGACTACTTCTGGACTGTTCTGACCAGACTTTACAGAAGTTCTATCGATAGGAATGCTTTTGAAAATAACAAGAAAGCGGCTCACGAACATCACATTCTAGAATGAGGGTGTCACAGTCCTTCCAGACCCTGAAGACCAGGAATACCGCCTTTCCGACCCCTGCGCTGTTTACCCATTTGCTTCATCATCTTCTTCATTTGCTCATGCTGTTTGAGGAGGTCTCTGACATCTTTCTGAGAGGTTCCAGAACCTTTCGCAATTCTCTTGATCCTTGAAGATTTAATCAGTTTGGGTTCTTCTAGCTCATCTTTGGTCATCGAATTCATCATGACTTCCCATCGTTTCATATTCTCTTCCTGAATCTCAGCCATGCCTTCAGGGAGTTTGTATTGGAGACCTAACATCTCCATCACTTTTCCAATGGGTCCCATCTTCTTGAGCTGTTTCATCTGCGCCATCATGTCTTTCAATGTGAACTGTCCTTTCATGATGCGTTTAGCTTGGTCTTCTTCGACCTCAATCTGAGCATCTCGCACCTTGTCAATTAGCCCTCGAATATCAGACATACCAAGAAGGCGTCCAGCAAACTTTGTTGGACTAAAAGGTTCAATTGCATCCATACCCTCTCCAACACCAATGAATTTGATAGGTGCTTGAGTCGCTGCCGCAGCTGAGAGCGCACCACCACCTTTGGCACCGCCATCAAGCTTGGTTACGATAATCGATCCAATGTCTGTGGCTTTCTTGAAAGCTGCTGCCTGTATTCCGGCTTGCTGACCAAGAGTACCATCTATTACCAGGACTATCTCTTGAGGCTTAACACTCTTTGAGATGTCACGCATTTCTTTGATGAGTCCAGTTTCCTCCCTGTGCCTACCTGAAGTGTCCAAGAGGATGAGTTCAATTCCCTTCTTTTTCATCTCCTTGACGCCTTTCTTTGACAGTTTGGTGGCGTCTTTTTCATCTTCATCGCCCCAGAATGGAACGTTCGATTTCTCGGCTAACTGCTTTAACTGGCTGTAAGCTCCTGGTCTAAAGTTGTCTGCACAAACTACTCCCGTTTTGATACCTCTTTTCTGATAGTATCGCGCTAGTTTTCCAATAGTGGTTGTCTTACCGGATCCCTGAATTCCCACCATCATGACAAGATTGGGCTTTCCTGGATTAATTGTCAGAGGTACAGTCTTCTCTCCCAGAAAGAATGCTAGTGTGTCCCAAACAACACGGACTATATGTTCACGACGGGAAACTCCTCTTGGTAGGGTTTCATCTAATGCTTGTTCTTGTACTCTCTCGGTTATCGCCATCACAAGACTGACATCCACATCTGCAACTAGTAGCGCACGCTGGATATCTTTCATCAATTCTTTCACTAACTCTTCATCTATTACGCTGGCACCGAAGAGTTTCTTCAGAGCAGAGTTGAGTGACTTACCAAGACCTTCTAGAACCAAGACCACATCACCGTCTTCTGGGAGTTCTCTTTCAGCTGCCCATATCAACCTTCGCCTTTGTGTCGTGGTCAAACCAATACACAAGGTCTAAAACCGGGAGATATTTAGACGGATTTGCGTGTGATATGACATGTCTGAGAACGTTGGGGCTGAAAAAATCAGAATAGTCAAAATTCACGATGGGACAGTGATAGATCACATTAGAGCTGGAAAGGCTCTTGAGGTTCTTAAGATACTAGGAATCACTGGAAGAAACGGCAATATTGTTACATTGGCAATGAACATTAGTAGCTCAAAGATTGAAAAGAAAGACATCGTAAAAGTCGAACATCGATTCCTAGAAGATCAAGAGGTTGCGCGTATTGCCCTTGTTGCGCCAGAGGCCACTATCAATCTGATTAAGGATTCTAAGCTCATAAAGAAGACAAGGGTTGAGCTTCCTGAAACAATAACTGATATTTTTGAGTGTCCAAACCAGAGATGTGTAACGAACAAAGAACGTGAGCCAATTCACAGTAAGTATGAGGTCGTTTCACAGACCCCAATTCAACTGAAATGCTTGTATTGTTGGACATTGGTTGAGGAACAAGACATCATCTCTCAATTCACAACTTAGAGAATCTCATCTCGCGCCAATTCCAAATGCTTTTTAGAGGACTACAAAGCACCAGTCTAAGTCCGACGACAGTGGTAGTATTCATGTCGAGTAATAAAATAGCAGTGATTGGCGATAGAGATACGGTCACCGGGTTTCGGTTGGTCGGTGTGAATGAATGTGCCATACCAAAAACACCTGACGAAACTCGTAATTTCCTGTATCAATACTTTAGAGACCCTGCTATGGGTCTCATAATAATCACTGAACCTTTGGCTGCGGAGGTAGACGAACTCATAATTGAGCTATCCCAGTCTCCCGTACCAGTTATATTGCTGGTCCCAGACAGAGACGGAACCACTGGCGCTTATGAAACAGTACTAAAAGAACTGATTCGCAGAGCCGTTGGAATCGATATAAACATCTAGTCTTAAACAAATCCGGAGATGTAAACTTTGACCGAAGTAACTGGGCGTATAGAAAGCATTGCGGGACCTGTAGTCAAGTGCTCTGGCATACCCGCTGTTCGTATGTATGAAGTTGTAAGAGTAGGAAACCAACAACTGATTGGTGAAGTGATTGAAGTTGGAGACGAGGAGTTTACAGCCCAGGTCTACGAAGAAACATCTGGTCTTGCTCCTGGTGAACCAGTAAGATCTACTGGAGATTCACTTTCAGTGGAACTTGGTCCAGGTCTTTTAGGATCGATTTATGATGGTATTCAGAGACCTCTACCCGAATTACGAAAATTGTCTGGTGACTTCATCAGCAGAGGACTAAGTGTTGAGGGTATCAACAAGGAGAAGAAGTGGGAGTTCAATCCCTCTGCCAAAGTTGGCGATAAGGTTCAACCTGGTGATATCATTGGTGAGGTGCCTGAGACTGGCATCATCACATCTAGAATTCTCATTCCTCTACAAGTAGAAGGTGAAATTGTTGAGATGGTTAAGAAGGGCGAATACACAGTCATAGAAACCATCTGCAAAGTAAAGGATCAACATGGTGATATCCATGATGTCATGATGTTGCAGAGGACCCCAGTCAGAGTGGGTCGATCATTCAAAGAGCGTGTCGGAATGGACACTCCATTAGTGACTGGGCAACGAGTCATTGATACCTTCATGCCTCAAGCAAAGGGAGGCACAGGTGCGATTCCTGGCGGTTTCGGAACTGGAAAGACTGTGACACTACACCAGTTTGCTAAGTGGGCTGACGCTCAAGTTGTCGTTTATGTTGGTTGTGGTGAACGAGGGAATGAGATGACTGAGGCACTTGAAGAGTGGCCGCATCTGAAAGACCCGAAGACTGGTCGTCCCTTGATGGAGCGAACTGTCCTGATCGCTAACACATCTAACATGCCAGTTGCAGCACGTGAGGCATCTATCTATACGGGTGTCACAATGGCTGAATACTTCCGAGATCAAGGTTATGACGTTGCTCTGATGGCTGATTCGACCTCCCGTTGGGCGGAAGCATTACGTGAGATTTCAGGTCGTCTAGGTCAACTTCCATCCGAAGAAGGATATCCTGCATATCTTGGTTCACGGCTGGCACAGTTCTATGAACGTGGTGGAAGAGTTAAGGCACTTGGTTCAGGTGATCGACTTGGTTCAATTACAATCTGTGGAGCAGTTTCGCCTCCTGGAGGTGACTTTTCAGAACCAGTCACCCAAGCGACTCTAAGAATCGTGAAAGTGTTCTGGGCACTGGACAAAGACCTTGCAGCCCGAAGATTCTTCCCAGCTATCAACACCTTGACAAGCTACTCGCTTTACTTCACCACGCTTGAGAAGTGGCAAAGAGCGAACATGGGTGAAGACTGGCCTGAGTTAGTTAAGGAGTCATTAGCCCTCTTACAGAAGGATCAAGAACTCAGAGAGATTGTGCAACTCGTAGGACCTGACGCACTTCCAGAGTCTGAGCGTGCGGTTCTAGAAGCTGCACGGATGCTCAAGGAAGACTTTCTGACTCAGAGTGCGCTTCATGAGATCGACACATATTGTCCTATGGGCAAGACCTATCGTATGTTGAAAATCATCATCAACTTTGCTAAGAAGATGGCAGAGGTTGTACAGATGGGTGTTCAGGTTCGAAGAATCTTGGAGCTTAGTATTCTCGACAACATTGCGAGAATGAAACTCGCACCTTGGGATTCATACGATGAAACAATGGACACCATCGAGAATAAGATGGACGGAGAGTTCCAATCACTACTTCAAGAGATGTCCGAGTCAGGTCTCTTGTTCAAAGAAACTGCTCAGTAACACTTCAAATGCGTGGCCTTTATCGCTATGTGTGTGATTTAGTAACTAGACATGACACGCAGAAAGCAGATTGAAGAATTACATGAGATCATCAGAAAATGCACACTATGTCCTCTACATGAAACGCGTACTAATGCTGTTCCTGGTGAAGGTCCTTGTACAGCACATGTGATGATTATTGGTGAAGCCCCAGGTGCCAGAGAGGACGAGTCTGGTCGACCTTTTGTCGGTCGGTCTGGAGAGCTCCTCATTTCACTGATGCATGAGATTGGACTCTCAAGAGACTCGGTCTTTATCACGTCAATCCTGAAATCAAGACCACCAAAAAATAGGACTCCTACTCAATCTGAGATCAGTGCTTGCAAACCGCATCTCGAGCGGCAGATTGAGATAATCAATCCTAAAATCATAATTCTTCTTGGTGGGGTGGCAATTTCTTCTCTTGTTGGTCCATGGAAGGTCTCTGAAGCTCATGGGAGATTCTATGAAACAGATGGTAGGACATACTTCATGACTTATCACCCTGCAGCTGCGCTCCGATTTCCTAAGGTAAAAGTCCTGATGAGAGAAGATTTCCAGACTCTGAGTCAAGAACTTGTTTGAGTGGTAATTATAACCTACTATACTAACTCCCTTCTATGAGCCACATGGTCAGTCTAGTGCTTCTACTACTCCAATCACCATTCGATTTTCAGATGCCTGAGAACTGGTTCAACACAATAGGTGAGATATTCAATGTCCTTTTTGCACTGGCAATCCGTGGCTATCTAATATTCGTCTTAGTTGGTATGATGATTTATGCCACTGGACTTAGTGATGGTCTAGCAAAATCTCTGGTGGTTTTAGGAATCGCACTTTATTTCGGAGGACCACTCATCGTCAATCTGTTTGGTCAGTTCAGTGGAGTTGAAATAATCACACTTGAAAGTGCGACAACAGCCTGGCTTCGCGTTGTTGGGATGACTGATGCTGAGATAGTTTCTCTACTAGTCTGGCTGGGAGATGCAGTTGCTGCTATCTGCTTGCTAGTGGGGTCTATTCTGTATTTCACCCCTAATGCAAACGATATGACTAGAAAAGGCAAATCCCTGATGGTCCGAGCATTGATGCTAGCACCGATTCTTGCTTTCTTTCATGTTGCCGCTTGGTTGTAAATGCACTTCGTAACTCTTAATATCGCGGTGGGAACCACCCTTCAGGAAGAATGATTGAGGACAATGACAAAACCATTAGACAAAATCATCAGATCTAATGCAGTAGGTTTAATCCTAATCCTACTGATATTGGGATATAGTACTAATGTATCCTCTACGAGTATGCTAATAGCAGAACAACAAGCCGTTGAATCAATACCCGAAATAGCTACTTGGCAAGTTCTAGATCATCCTTTCTTTCATCCAGACACAACTTTCAGAGATATTTGCTTCATAAACTCTACTCATGGTTGGGCTGTGGGTCAAAACAAAACTGGTTTGGGGGGAGGAATAATTCTCAACACTAAAGATTGCGGTGACTCATGGCAGCTTCAACTTTACGAGAGGTCTCATTTGTTTAGATCAATTGACATCATTGACGACCAAACTATATGGGTCACAGGCACAGGGGGATTAGCCTACTCTACTGATGGCGGGTCGACTTGGAATGAAAGCATGGTGATAAGTAATCAAGCGGGATTGGGAGGTGTGAAGTTCGTCAATAAAACGCACGGATGGACATCTACGATGAATGATGTCTACAAAACTACTAATGGCGGACAGACTTGGCAAAACTTAACATCATGGGCATTCAACGACACCCTAAGAATGATTCAATTCATATCCACTGCTGAGGCTTGGGCTATTGGAATTTTTGGGATTTATCATACTGAGGATGCAGGTGAAACTTGGGAAGAACGTTTCAGTCGTGGTGGATGGTCGTTATCAATCGTGAGTGATACTGAAGCTTGGGCTGTAGCTGATAGTTGGCTTGCGAAAATGACTGATGGTGAAACATGGATTTTACAATCATCACCTAGAACGTCCCCCTTTCCTCCTCCTACAGCACCTTACTTCTCTGACATTTTCTTCATCGACTCCGAAAACGGATGGATTGCAGGTGGTGAATCTGAGATTGCTTACACCCAAAATGGTGGACTTGACTGGTATTCACAAGATTTTCCAGTCGACACGAGAATAACTTCGATTGATTTTATCAATCTCACTCATGGATGGGCTGTTGGATTTGATGGTTACATTCTAAGAACAACAAACGGGAACAGTCTTGGCGCTCGCCTTTGGATGGGAATGTCAGATCCTTTCATCTTAGCGTCTACTATTATTCTGCCAGCAATTATCATAATCATTTGTGCTATATTCATAGTTCGACGTATGAAAAAAAGAGATATTGACTCAATTGAACTCAACTAGAACGAATTACTTGGTTAGGTTACAGTTCCCTGAAGTAACATGGTTCTTGTTTGGTTAATAGAATCTTTACTAGTAATGCAAGGTGGACCAAAAGCTATACTCTAACACTTGATGAGTTTTTCATCTCTCACAACTCTGAAACACTCTTACACAAGTGGCAAGTTATAGGTAATCTTAAAACTCGGCTCCAATTACGCCAGTGACGCATTCACTGAAAGACCAAGGCGGTTTCTACCATGTCCAAAGAATCCTCAATCGTTTACAGATCAGTTTCTGATGTTAGTGGTCCACTACTTGTTGTTGAAAATACGCATGATGTGTCATATAACGAGGTTGTGAAAATTAGATCCCCTGCTGGGGAGTTACTAACGGGTACTGTTCTGGAAACAGGCAGAGGTCGTGCCGTCATACAAGTCTTCGAAGGAACAAGTGGGCTCGATGCAGAAGTTACTTCAGTACGATTCACAGGTGAAACACTAAAGCTTCCAGTTTCATCAGAGATTCTGGGTAGAGTCCTTGACGGCGCTGGAAATCCATTGGATAAGGGCCCCCCTCTGACTGCTGAAGACCATTGGGACATTTACGGATCACCAATCAATCCATATGCACGACAATATCCACGACAACCAATCCAGACTGGTGTATCTGCTATTGATGGACTCAATACACTTGTCCGAGGACAGAAACTCCCTATCTTTTCAGGCGCTGGTCTTCCTCACAATAGACTTGCCGCACAGATTGTCAGACAGGCTAAGATTCCTGGAGAGGAAGGTGACTTTGCTATAGTGTTCGCTGCGATGGGTATCACCGCCACTGAAGCACAATACTTTATGCAGTCATTCGAAGAAACAGGAGCTCTTGAACACACGACCCTCTTCCTGAATCTGGCTGATGACCCTGCTATTGAGCGTATCATTACCCCACGGGCAGCGCTTACAGCAGCTGAATACTTGGCCTATACAGCCGATATGCACGTACTCGTTATCCTTACAGACATGACCAACTATGCTGAGGCACTTCGTGAGATTAGTGCAGCAAGGTCTGAAATACCTGGACGCCGTGGTTATCCTGGTTATCTTTACACAGACCTCAGTCTGATCTATGAACGAGCTGGCCGTATCGACGGACGGAATGGTACAATCACTCAGATGCCCATTCTATCAATGCCTCAAGATGACATGACCCATCCTATTCCTGACCTTACAGGATACATCACTGAGGGTCAGATTATCGTTGGAAGAGGATTGCACAGACGCGGTATTTTCCCACCAATCGATCCTGGTCCATCTCTAAGCAGATTGATGAAAGAAGGAATTGGTGAAGGAATGACACGGTTTGATCACAAGGAAATACAGGCACAACTCTACTACGCCTACTCTGAAGGTCGTGACCTTCGAGACCTTGTTGCAGTTGTCGGATCTGAGGCTCTAACAGATAGAGATCAGAAGTATCTCAAGTTTGCAGACCGATTCGAGGCTGATTTCATCAACCAGGGCGAGTTCGAAGACCGCTCTTTTGAGCAGACTCTTGATATTGGCTGGAACCTACTCAGCGACTTCCCAGAACGTGAGCTCAAACGCTGTGATCCTGAAACAATCTCTTGGGCACGCGATAAGGGCGTCTACAAGCCAAGCTAATCGGTATAATATAGTCGTTGTCACCTTTCTCGGTGTTTAAGAACGGTGAGACTTTCTACTAGTTGTAGGAAGTTGTAGTGAAAGGAAACTCCATAATAGTCCCAAGCAACCAAATTGTTCATTGGGGACAACGTCTCTTAGGTAAATATCTGGCTCTAATAAACATGTAAAACTAACGGGAGTCTAAGCCCCTATGGGGCTCTCTAATACTATTCCTCGCCAATTCCGTGGTGGAGGTAGTGGTCTTTTTCCTTCTTCGCTCCAAAGCTTCTGAGACCATCAGCCTTAATCTGGCTTTTAATCTCCCTAGCTTGAGCTTGATTGATCTCATTTTGTTTCATTAGAAAATCAACGATTTCAAAAGCTTGTGACACGGTGTCACATCGTCGAATATAGTCAATGACATCCGGTGTGAATGTCTTTGCGTCTGCCTTAGAATCTGTTTCCTCCGCCATCGTCCGGACACCATCTATCTTGAACGTCTGCACGGTATTCTCTTCAAGTTCCTTATTGAGAGAGGGAAATACCTCCCGAAATTCACCATCTTCAGACATTCCTCGTCACCAGACAACCATGACCTATTTTCTGCCATGGCGTATCTCAAGAGTAACTTCAAAAAATTGACTTAAGAGGTT
>JAGXOC010000013.1:15469-16671 GCA_019894665.1 Candidatus Thorarchaeota archaeon | reverse complement strand
TTCCTCGTCACCAGACAACCATGACCTATTTTCTGCCATGGCGTATCTCAAGAGTAACTTCAAAAAATTGACTTAAGAGCTTTGCCAAGACGGCGCCCACCTATTCTGTCATCATTTGCGCAAAAATGACCAAGGCAACTCATTTTGCAGTCTTTCTGCATCATTTGCTAATGAAAGGAACGAAATTCCAGTTTCCTTCTCTGCGCGTCGCCATCCTCCATACCCTCCATACACAGCTGCGGTCCTGATGACCTTGCCCAATGAACGATCTCCAACTGAAAGAGCGGCTTGGATTCTTGCATTTCTTGGGTCCAGTGATTCGACCGTGGCTTTCGATCCTGCTCTTACTCCCTTTTCTACAAGTTTTAGCCTTCGACGAAGTTCATCTAGAGGTGGTTGAGGTTCTCTTTCCCATCTGGTCTGGGCTTTTGGGATGAATGGATTGACGCTAGCAGTGACCTTCAAGCCTGAGGTTTTTGCTAATCTCACAATCATGTCAACTGAGGCTTTGATGTCATCATCTGTTTCTCCAGGAAGACCAACGATGAAATAGAGTTTGAGTGAGTTATATCCCGCACGTGCAGCAATTTCCACTGCATTTTCAATATCAGTATCCTTCAACCCTTTTCCAATTGACTTCCGTAGTTCCACGGAACCTGTTTCAGGAGCAATTGTTAGTGTTCGTTGTCCACCTTTAACCAGACAATCTAGAAGCGGTTTACTAACAGAGTCTGCACGTAGAGAAGGTACAGACACTCCGAACCCCTGGTCCACAGTCCAACACACAAGATCTTCCAATCCATCAAGATCTCCTAAAGATGAGCCAATCATGGAAACTTTGCTGACCGGCGTGTTTTCTGTTCCCATTCTGACAAGGTCCTTCAGTCTGCCTAGAGATCTTGTCCTTCTTGGTTGACACACATGACCAATAAGACAAAATTTGCATGAGTGACCACAACCTCTTGTCACTTCAAGAAGGAATGACTTACCAAAAACAGGCTCTAGTCGAGACCCTTCAGGGACATCTGGGATAATTTGAGAGACAGGATAGTTGAGTGAATCAAGATCAGCAATGATATTACGATCTACCTTTGATTTTGGAATGGCTGGGACATAAACCCCGTTGAGTTCAGCAAATTGTGACAGGACTTCCTTACGGGAACTTCCAGTCGCTACAGCATCTACAATCTCATGTATTACTA
>JAGXOC010000013.1:0-15369 GCA_019894665.1 Candidatus Thorarchaeota archaeon | reverse complement strand
GAGTTCAGCAAATTGTGACAGGACTTCCTTACGGGAACTTCCAGTCGCTACAGCATCTACAATCTCATGTATTACTAAATCTCCCTCACCTATCACAAATGCGTCTGCAAAATCAACGAAGGGCTCAGGGTTTGCAGTGATGACAGGCCCTCCTACAATGACTAAGGGGTCCTGCTCGGTCCTCTTTTCAGCAAGAATTGGAATATCACTGGAATCAAGCATCTGTATTAGATTGATTATATCCTCCTCATATGTGAGGGAAAATCCAACGATGTGGTTGTCCTTCAAAGGTCTCCGACTCTCAACCGAAAGAGCAGGCGATGCGGTGTCATATCGGAAATATCTCTCACAGGAAGTATCCTCTCTTGAGTTTAGAGTCGCGTAGAAAATATGCAGTGCAAGTCCGGTCATTCCTGCTCTGTACGTGGATGGGTAACAGTATCCAAATAGAACATCAACATTGCTCGAGTCCTTTACTGTAGTGTTGAACTCTTTCAGGATGTTGGGTGACAAAATCTCACCCCTCTCTATTTGTGTTCCACATCTATTGTGGATTGGTCCTGTTTTACAATGACGAGTTTATATGGTGCAATATCTCGCTCAACTATAACACCCACTCCAGTCTGAGACCCCTGATGAAGCACTACTCCAGGGGCTATCGATGTTCCAATACCCGTCTTTACATCATCACCTATGATGGCTCCAAGTTTTCGTCTTCCGGAGTTGGTACGTTCACCTTTAACAGTTACAAAAATGGAATTATTATCGTGACGCAGATTGGCCGTAATAGTTCCCGCACCAAAGTTAGAACGCTGACCAATTATAGAATCGCCAACATATGATAGGTGCCCCACATTAGTGTCATCCATTATGATTGAGTTCTTGATTTCCACGGCATTTCCAATCTTGACCCTCTTTCCCAGAGAGGTATATGCTCTGAGGTAGCAGTTTGGTCCTATCACAGATTCTCCATCTATGAAGACTGGTCCCTCGATATAGGCTCCACTCTTCACAATGGTGCCCTCTTTGATAACAACATCCCCTTTCACAACAGCTCCATCTTCAACCGTACCCTCTATTCGTCTTTTTGATTGGTCAAGGAGCAGCTTGTTGGCTTTAAGTAAGTCCCAAGGGTTTCCAATATCTAACCACCATGATGGTAACGAATAGGCTCCAACATTTCCCTTTTCTATCAACATCGATATTGAGTCAGTAATCTCATACTCTCCTCTTGAAGATAATTCAGTCTTCTCTATAGCATCCCACAGTGGATTGCTGATTGCATAGATTCCAGCATTCACAAGTTTGCTCACCATTTGATCTGGTTCAGGTCTTTCGATGAGAGATTTGGCTAATCCTTTCTGCACCTCGACAATGCCATATATACTAGGGTCCTTAATTGGTTTGACGGAGAGAGTCATATCAAACTCCTTCACCTTGTGGAGTTCTATCAGACCATCAAACGTATCAGGACCAACCAACACATCACCATTCATCAAAATAGCATCGTTTTTTCCTACGAATTTCTTAGCATACCCTGCAGCGTGAGCAGTTCCTTTCCGCTCTTTTTGATTGACAAATGAGATTTTCATCTTCCAAGATTGTGTTTCAACTGCTTCTCGGAGTTTACCTGCGTGATACCCATAGACAACCAGGGTATCTCTAATCCCCGCCTTTTCCAGTGCTTCCATTGTGTGAAAGATCAAGGGTTTTCCGGCAATGGGAAGTAGATGTTTTGGTTGGTTGGCAGAGAGCGGCAGCATTCTTGTTGAATCGCCTGCTGCAAGTAATACGGCCTTCTTCATCTCGGGTCATCTAGCCCATGTTCTTCAGAGTTAAAGACTTTCCCGCAATCTGAATGATGTACCATTGAATAACAAATTTCAGGACAAAGATAGAAATGACTGTTTAGCGCCTCTTAACGGTGTTAATATTGCGCGGTTCCACACCGCGACATGACATCTCCAGACGGCGATAAGTTAATAAGTAACTATGACGTTCAAATGATTAGTTGATTTAGGCAATTTCTATGGAAAGCCTCAACAAACAAATAATCCCGATGGGAAGGTACTCAAAAATGATGAGCGATCAACAACTCCAAGAAGAGCTCAAGAATATGAAGCTCACAAAAAGTCAGATGATAGTTCTTGACATTCTCAGGAGCAGCGGTAAGGGTGGCGTTACACCAAAGCAGCTCTTGGACAAGGTGTCTTTTGCACCACGAACTGTCAGATATGCACTTAGAAAACTCTTGAAGAAGCAACTAATCAAGCGCGTTCCATGTCTTCAAGATATGCGCCAGTGGATCTATGTCCCAGCATAAATTAATGAAATTCCGACACTAGTAGCCTCCGGGCTATTAGTTGTCGAGCAAAATTATGATATTGTTCAATTCTCGAATCTAAAAGAATGAGTGAAGGTGATATTCCGATGCAGGGTGCGAAACCAATCGACACGATAAGAGTGCTCACTGGTGACGAAGCAATCGATGCTTTCAAGGTTCTCAGTGATGGGAGCAGGAGACAGATTCTTCATGCCCTCAGAGCTCGACAAATGTCAACTTCTGAGCTCATTGAGTTTCTGTCAAAACAAGACCCTGAGAAAGAGATTAAACCTCAGACTGTCAGGTACCACATCAAAGAGCTAGAGAAATGTGGTCTTGTAGAACAGGATGGTTACGAACCTACCGGAAACGGTGACAGCCACATCATGCAGAAGCTCTGGAGGGCTACAGCAGAGAATGTTTTCATAGCAACTGGTGATATGGATGGTCTTCCAGAGAATGAAGAGTATGGTTTGGATCGGACCCTTGATATCATTGGTACAATGAGAGAGTTGGGTCTTGTACTCAAGAACGAACAAGAGATGAAAGAAATCGCAGAAGCCATAACAACACGAGATAAAATCTACCTGAGAGGGCTAGAGTTTGCGAAGGAAAATCTCCGTGAAACCTGCGAGCTTGATCCTAAATTGTACGTGCTGTTTCGTAGATTACTCAGTGTTGTCCGACTTGAAGACAATGACTACACAGAATACTGGGAAATCAGCAAGAAAATCACTGATGTTCTGCGCGAAGCATATGAACGCGGGAAAGGGAAGAACCCTCGTGTGTACTAACTCTTGGTCTCAGGATACTTTGTAGTTAGTAGACGTCTTATACGGCTGGCAATCTTTGGCCCAACACCTTTGACTTTTTGCAGATCTTTCTGTTCAGCAGAGAAGATTTCCTCCAAAGTGCCAAACTCTGACAGGATAGCTCTAGACGTAACAGTGTCAACACCCGGGAATCCTGACAAAATGTACTCTAGGGCTTCAGCGTCAGTTCCTTTTACATCTCCTGACCTTGTTCGAAGAGGTTTACTCGATCCTATTTGTTCAAGATGTGCAATCCTATAGAGGACATTTGCTGTTTCTTCAGCGTTTCGAGTCCATAGAATCGGAACTTGAATCTTAATCGCAATTGACGCAAGTGCACCGTATATCGATGCTGGATTCACTGCACGAAGCCCAATTAGCTGCTCACCCTCAATTATGAGAACTGGACGGCGATATGCTGAACGTAGAGCTGACAACTGGACAAAAAGACGACCATCAATAAGCGACTGGATGAAATCTCCACTCTCTTTACGTTCAATTGCTACTTCCTCTGAGGCCACATAATCACCAATCTTTAGACTCTCTCCAGATATCTCAACATCAAGCCTGGTAAGCTCACGTGCAACAGCTGTAGGAAGTTCTCTGGAGTCAACAATGAGTCGTACGTGATCATCATCCTTCTTTGGAGCTTTACTAACCATGCGTTCTGAGGCTTGTTCATCTTCCTCACTCACAAACTCCTCAAGGCTTGTCTGTTTCTCATCTTCTTCTTTCTCAGCCTCTTTGAGAGCCGAGGGCATTTTCTTCAATTTATTGATCACACTCCAGTGATAGAACTCGTCGTGAGTTCCTTTCGCCACAAAGATCACCACACGTCCAGGAGAACGACGTCCTGTTCTACCGCGACGTTGAATATATGGCACAACAGATGGGACACAGTCATAGAACACAACCAGGTTGCACTCTGGTATGTCTAGACCCTCCTCACCTACTTGTGTAGCGACTAAGACATTGAACTCGTTATTTCTAAATCCATCAAGAATCTCGACCTGTTTCTTCTGGCTGAATCCTTTGTCGGATCCGCGAGAACTCTGTCCTACAAAACGACTTACTCGAACATCATCTAGTTGTTCCAAGGTTTCACAGATTTCAACAGCTGTATCTCGAAAACGCGTGAAGATCAAAATACGCGAATCCAAATTGACTGAGAGTTGTTCACTTACAATCTCTAGTATAGCATCTGCTTTCGGATGTCTGTGTCCTTTGTCAATGAGCGCCCCAAGCAGACTCTCAAACTGCTTGAACTCCGACCTCGACACTAAGTCTTTGACACCTTTCGAGCTCTTCTTGTTTCGGATCTCCTCATAGACTCCCTGAATATACCTTTGAGTCGGCATCAGACCCTGAGTTCCTACAAACTCTAACAAGTGGATAATTCGTAGCAGGGCTGTGAGATTTCGAATCACAAGGTAGAGTCCAGGAGGTGGTTTTGTGTATGAACCTATTTCCTTTCGAACTTCACCCTGAGTTCTCAAAATCTCCTTTCGGGTCATACGTTTTGCGTCTGGAAGACTGAACCCTTGATTGATTATGGGTATTCTATAGACATCAATAATTGAGTAGAGAATATCTCTCAGGACTTCAATCTCTGGAGGTAAAACGATGAATTGCATATCGGAATCTACTGAAACAACATAGTCACGTACATCTCTACTCTTTTCATCTCTTACCTCGACATGCAAAAGTCTGAGATTCTCGCAGACTTTTCTGATATGTTCAGCCTGATGACCAGGCGATGCTGTAAGTCCAAGACCTCTAGTATTGATCCCCTGCTTCTCATACATTTCTGCAACGAACGTATAGGCGTAATTGCCTACACCACGATGAACCTCATCAAAAACAATCAATGATACATCCTCAAGGCTGTAGCTCCTCTGAATTAGGTCGTTTTGCAGAGCCTGCGGTGTCATTACGATTACACGAGACTCTCCCCAGATGTCCCGTCTCGATTCAGGAGAATCATGTCCTGTCAAACATACAACTAAACCCTCGTCAAGATCTAGCACTCTTCTCAAATAACGCGCTTGTTGGTCCACCAAAGGTCTGGATGGGGCCAAGAAGAGGACCTTTGAATCTGGATACTGCATGAGGCGTTTTGCTGCAACGAGAGATGCAATCACAGTTTTGCCAAGTCCTGTGCTGAGAACAATCATGGTGCTTTCTTTGGCTGCAACCTCTGCAAGGTTGACCTGATACGCTCTAAACTCTACACTATTTTTGCGTATCATAGGCTGAGTCACATAGGATTCGTTCGTAGCCAACACCAAAGCCTCGTAGAATAGGTCGTTTCTAACTATCAGTGATAATACTCACTGTAAAAAGCCTCCTACAAATAGAAGAAGTAGAGCAAGGAGCCGAGTTGAAATGACTACTACGAATAAGGAAGCCATGCCCAGTGTCGAAGCAGAGCTATATGAGCTCAGCATGCCCGGAAGACTGTTGGGGAAGGAAGTCCTAGACAACAGAGCCAAAAGAATTGGCATTGTACGAAGCATCAGGATTGCGCTCAATCCAACACGCTCGGAACTTATTGTAAAGGGCGCTGAAGTGGAATTCCCTGTTGACTTCTCAAAGGTGGAGGCAGTTGGGACAGTAATCCAGCTAAATTCCGTGGTGAAGGACGCAGAGGAGATTGAAGTCCACGATGTTATTCGTCTCCAGAAAGAAGTTCTGGATGACATCAAATCATATCTAGGCGGACGATAAACTTCGAATTTGACGAATTCGAAGGGTTTATTGTGGTGCGAGTTGCATTTCCATATCTGGAGGCATCTCCATGGACCTCACTGTTGAAAAATTAGCCAAGATGATTGATCATACGGTACTCAAACCGGAAACCACCAAAGCAAAGATCAAACAGCTGTGTGATGAGGCAACAATCTATGATTTTGCAGCTGTCTGTATCAATCCCGTTCACGCTGAATATGCTGCGGAGCTTCTGAAAGACACTTCAGTGAAAGTATGCGTAGTGGTTGGATTTCCACTCGGTGCTACAACCCCTGAGGTGAAAGCCTGTGAAACTACAAATGTTGTGGGCGCAGGTGCTCATGAAGTAGATATGGTCATCAATGTTGGAGCCTTGCGGGATGAGAACTATGACCTTGTCACGCGTGATATCGAGTCAGTCATCGGAGCCTCTGGAGATGCACATGTCAAGGTCATTCTTGAGACCGGCTACCTCAAGGATGATCAGAAAGTAAAGGCGTGTCTCATATGCAAAGAAGCTGGAGCTGATTTTGTCAAGACTTCAACTGGTTTTGGTCCGATGGGCGCCACACCTCATGATGTTAGACTGATGCGTGAAACAGTTGGTCCCTTAATGGGTGTAAAGGCGGCAGGTGGTATTCGGTCCTTCAAAGACGCAATACGTCTGATAGATGCTGGAGCCGATCGTCTCGGTACCAGTGCGGGTGTTGCCATTGTGGAAGATTTCCGATGGGTTCAATATAGTGATTCATGGATGGCACCTGACAAGCCTTGTTGGACTTGTCCAAGTCGAATGGCTAACATGGCGAAACAGCCGAAGGAAGTCTACACGTGGTACAAGGAGCGATGCCTCACTTGTCCAGATAAGGAGCACAATGTGTTCAACGATTAGGAGGAATAATAATTGTCAAAATCTACACTCTATGCAGATACCCCGATTCTACATGTTTCCCTGAGCGACAAGAGTATTCGTAGAGAACCACTCCCTCCTGATTTGTACAGACAATACCTCGGAGGTAGAGGACTTGGGGTCAAGCTCCTATTCGACAACCTTGCTCCAGGAACTGATGCTCTTTCCCCTGCTAACCTACTGGTGTTCGCAGTGGGCCCCTCAACAGCAACAAGTGTTCCAACTGCAGGAAGATTTGTTGTAATCACCAAATCTCCAACTACTGGCACAATTTTTGATTCCCATGCAGGAGGATACTTTGGAGCTCAACTTAGGCGTGCAGGATTCGCAGCAGTGGTCCTTCACGGAAAATCAGACACCCCCGTGTATTTATGGATTAATGATGACCAGGTTGAGATTAGAGACGCCTCAAAAATATGGGGCAAGGACACGTATGCGACAACTGACGCGATATTGGAAGAAACTGATTCAAAGGCTCAAGTTGCATGTATTGGTCCAGCTGGTGAGAATCTAGGACTGATGGCTGCGATAATGACTGACAAGCATCGAGCTGCTGGTCGTGGAGGTGTCGGGGCTGTTATGGGCTCAAAGAACCTTAAAGCAATCGTTGCAAGAGGCACAGGAGAAGTTGGAGCTCATGATCCAGAGCGGCTTAAAACTGCCGTAGAACGATCACGCAGACTCATCAAAAAGAATGCAGTTACGAACAAGTCTCTGCCTGTCTATGGTACACCAGTACTTTTGAGTGTGGCAAATGAATTAGGAATGCTACCCACAAACAACTTCCAAGAGGGTACATTCAATGATGCAGAGGGAGTGTCTGGTGAGAAACTCCTGGAACGGTTCTCTGCAGGTACATACCACTGTCATGGCTGCCCTATTGGATGTGGCCGTGTTAGCCAGATTCAAGGACGGAAGGTAGGTGGTCCTGAATACGAGTCAATCTGGGCTCTTGGACCTCAGTGCGGAATTAACGACCTTGAATGGATTGCCATCGCTAATGACAGATGCAATCTCCTTGGTATGGATACAATATCCGTAGGATCTACAATTGGGGCAGCAATGGAACTTGTGGAAAAGGGCAAGCTTGATGCGCCTCTGAAATTCGGAGACACAACCGGAGTTCTTGACATCATAGATGACATGGCCCATATGCGTGGTATAGGTGCTGAAATGAGTGAAGGATCCAAGAGGCTTGCTGAGCGATATGGAGCACCCGAGCTTGCAATGCAGGTGAAGGGTCTCGAAATCCCTGCATATGATCCGCGTGGAGCACAAGGACATGCTCTTGGTTATGCCACATCAAACCGTGGAGGCTGTCACCTCCGCTCATATTTGATTGGTCCTGAAGTGCTAGGGTCTCCAGTACTTGTCGACCGTGATAGACCTGATGGAAAAGCTGACCTTGTTATGCTCTATCAGGATTTGTCTGCAGCAATGGACTGTATGGTTGTGTGTCGGTTCACGAACTTTGCTTGGACGGCCGACGACTATGCAGAGATGCTTTCTGCAGGAACAGGGTTCGAACTCAGTGGTCACGATTTACTTCGAATAGGCGAGCGAGTCTATAATCTAGAACGTCTCTTCAATCTACGGGAAGGATTCACCGCAAAGGATGACACTCTTCCACCCAGGTTCTTCAAACCACTCCCAGAGGGTGGTTCAAGAAATCGTGTTGTACATCTTGATGAGATGTTATCAGAATACTACAAACTCCGTGGCTGGGATAAGGAAGGTCGACCTACCAAAGATACGCTGAAGAAGTTGGACATTCCGGTTTCTTGAAATAGCTTTCCTGAGTGCCTCCATCAGAACATATGGAGATGGACTCAACTGGCCAGAGGAAATAGAAGTCGTAGGAAATTCCGAAGAGGCCACGCTCCGTATCTGACCAAGATCCGGTTCTTTTGGTGTGACACTTGCAATGTTCCTAGGATTGCTCTTACTGAATGTAGCACTTGCGGAACAATGTCAAGAAAGGTAGAGATTTCTCCTCCAGGAGACCCATTCCCTGCAATGGATGGTCATCTTGCAAGAGCGAAGAAAGCAATTGATACTCAATTTGGTGAAGGAGTTGGATCAAAGCTTCTCCCATCCAACAAAACCATTGTGATAAACAAGGTTTCTTCGCTTGATGCGATGTATGAGATGATTGTTGATGGTTATATTGTGGGCCGGTTGAGGTTTGATATTCCAAAACGAGATTATACTTTTCTCTTGACCCTTAACGGGGCACGGAGAATAGGTGCAGTGAGTCGGCAGAAATGGGTCACGTTGCATGATGGAGTTCTGAAATATCTAATAGATGGAGCCAATCTAATGGTCCCTGGGATCGCTGGATGCGACTCAGATATTCAAGTAGATGATGAGGTATGGCTTACAGATTCAAGTGGTGAAGTCGTGGGTTCTGGTATATCTCGTATGACTGGAGAAGAAATGGCTAAGGAACAGAAAGGGTTTGCTGTGAAAATCCGTGCGGTGGAAGACCCTTCTCCCCCCTCAGACAATCCAAAAACCTCCACTTGGGAGGATGTAGTAATATCCAATTCTAATGACGTAGTAGCCATAGAGGAGGAAGCCATATCCTTCATCAAACGGACCGCTGCGAAACAGGATGCCCCCATCGTTGTGGGTTTTAGTGGTGGAAAGGACTCACTTGCCACATATCTGGTAGTGGAGAAAGCAGTACAATCTAGTCCTCCCATCTTCTTCATGGATACGGGGATTGAACTTCCTGAGACTGTTGAGCACATCAAAGATTTTGCAAAATCACGAAAGGTTAGAATCATTGGACAAGAAGCAGGGGACCAATTCTGGAAATCCGTGGATGTTTTTGGTCCTCCAGCTCGCGATTTTCGATGGTGCTGCAAGGTCTTGAAGCTTGGTCCAGCTGCCACCTCGATCGCAGATGAATTGGGCGGCGAAACACTGACTTTCATGGGCCAACGGAAGCTCGAATCATTTCAACGGTCTATTGAACCACGAGTGACTGAAAATCCCTGGGTTCCCGGACAGATATCTGCCAACCCAATTCAGAAATGGAACGCACTAGAAGTCTGGCTATACATCTTTAGAGAGAAAGCGGACTTCAATCCATTATACAACAAAGGATATCATAGGATGGGCTGCTATCTCTGTCCCTCATCACCTTTAGCTGAGTTGGAGAGTCTGAGAGAGACTCATCCAGAGCTTCATGAAAAATGGGAGTCAAAAATGCATGACTGGTCTGAGAAGTATGGATTTCCCGATGAATGGATTGAGATGGGTTTCTGGAGATGGAAGAAGCTACCTAAGGGCCAGATGGAATTAGTCAACAAACTTGGTCTGGATATAGAACCTGACCGATCGAGTCCTGGAGAAAGTCTTGAACTACAGGTTACACAAGGAATTGCGCCCTGCACAAACTCCGGTTTCAGTCTGGAGGGAGCTTTCTCTTCAGGCATTGATTTGAACCGAGTTTCCAAAATCTTTCCAATATTTGGCAAAACAAGACATTCTGAAGAAATGGGTGTCTTGAGGACAAAAGCTGATGAGAACAGTATTGCCCTCTTCAGCTCGGGTTCAGTGGTTGTCAGAGGGACTGATGAGAAGACTGTGGAGAGATTGACCGAGAAGATGGAACGTGCAGTAAAGAGAGCGATCTTTTGCCAAGAATGTGGGTCATGTGTCCCTCAATGTGAACATGGTGCGCTATCATTAGACGCAGGCAAGATCTCAGTTGATGAAGAGAAATGCACAAGCTGCCTCAAATGCGACAATTGGCCTTGTCCAACATATCTCACATAGCGAAAGACACTCCCACTTCACACAGAAATTGGTTCAGGGAATGATACCTTGTAACAGTAAGATTATTATCTCAACTTTCGACAAAAACCTCGGTCGAGCGTGAAATGTTATCAGCGATTAGTCTGCACATCTACAGGTACCGCAAATACCTAGTGCTCACACTCGCGATTTCACTCATCGCTATACCAATCGCTGATGTTCTAGTCATCCAAAGAGACCGCAACCGAAATGAGATGTATGGTGAGGCCTTCTGGATCTACGGATTTGGCGTGTATACACTGAATGACACAGCCCTCGCCGCCGAAATGGAGGTTTTGGGCTACCCCTACAATGACGGCGATCACGTGTTACCCGACTATTTGGGTGGAATAGCTTACGAGTATCCAGTTTTTGGGTTGATTTTCTTTGCGGTTGCTACGTGGTTGTTCCCCGGAGCCGGAGGGTTACAACCTTTATGGCTCAATTTCCTAATAGTACTTGTATTCAATCTGAACCTCGTCCTGTTGTCAATACTACTGAAAGACAAACTACAAACCAAATTCTGGGCCCGGATGTTCTTTAGCGGTTACTTCATGTATGGACTTATCATGTCTGCTGGTGGCGGTAAACTCGAACCACTTGTGGACTGCTTATTGTTGATATCACTGGTTCTTTGGAAAGAACAGCAGCACGGCAAAGCAATGTTTACGCTTGGACTGAGTGTACAGACCAAGATTTATTCCGTTGTGGTCTTTCCGGTGCTTTTCCTTGCTAATCCTCTTTCATCAGTGTGGTTTTTTGCATCAATGTTTGTTTCCGTGATTCCTTCCTTCTTTGGAGCCAGTTTTGACTCTCTTATCTCGCACTTTCTCAACACGTCCAGTTATAGTACCTACATAGTGAATCCCATGTACCCTGGATTGACATGGGCGACCCCTAATCTAGCCGCTGACCCAATCACATACTATTGGTGGCCACCTGCAGCGATTCCACTGTTCCTCTATGCGTTCTTCATACTTATGACAGTCAGACAATACCTCCCTGCAAAGAAGGATCTTGAAGGGAAATCGATTCGACTGAAATTACTCGAGCTCAAAGCTTTCTACCTCTACCTATTACCCGCCGTACTCTTTGTATTTCGTTGGGTCATGCCTTGGTATCTATATTGGCTTGCAGCTGTCGTAATTCTCTTTGACAAGGATGAACATGCAATCGGTTATATGAAACAGATAACAGTTGTTGGCTTTCTTTACTTAATTGGCTTGTTCTGTAATTGGTACTATTTCTCCCTCTACCCGTTACCTGATTTCATAGGAAACTTTCCTCTAGGAGAAGGCACTTTCATCGGTCTGGTCCTTATTGCGATTCTTGGAGGAATAACATATGTGGCTTGGAAATGGGAATTCGATCGCAGAGAGCGGAAGAGCAAGTTCATCCGTGAAACTGAGGCTCGAGGAGAACTTATTATCTAGCCCTCTAACGAGGTGTTCCATTCTCCCTATAATAATCGATTATACGCTCTCTGATCAATGTAGAAGAGCAGAGTCCATCAGCGTCGCGCTTCTCCAATCTCACAATCTTGGTCTCAAGACCCTTACTTTCAAAGTGCGCTTCTAATGAGCTGACATCAGTGTATTGATCATATCCAAGGGCAATAATGTCGGGCTTGATTTCAGAAACAATAATGGTGTGATCATCAGTATCAAGACCAATTACAGCTCTATCAACAATCTTCAGCGATTCCACAATTTTCCGCCTTTGCTCTGCAGGAAAAACTGGTGGAGCTCCGCGCTCCCGAACAATGGTCCTGTCAAGTGCAACGACAACCACTAGCTCTCCATCTTCCCCAGCAATCTCTCTTGCTTGCTCTAGATAGGCGATATGTCCAAGGTGTAGAATATCGAACTTTCCCGCTGCAAGGACTCTCTTTCCTTTCATTGGGACAACACCTTGGATTTAGTCTTCATCTACTGCGAGGAAGGTTGCTCCTTCACTGATGATTTCAATTCGACGTTTTGTCTTGGTTATCTGGCTGACATGAACTAGTCCATTTATCTCAAGTTGCAGCAGAGCCGCGTTGAGTTCAGCATCACTAGGTTCTGTTCCAAGTTCTTTCTTCAATGCCCTAATTAGCTCATCATCTAGGATGACCCCTCGCCGCTTCTTTACTATAGCGACGACCAAATTCGTCATAGGCATTGCATTCCAAGGAGCCAACTTCTTTTCACCTTCATGTTTAACCATATATCGCGTGAGTCGCAGTGTCTACTTCAGTGGCTCTGCGTAAAGTCTGGTCCATCTTCCTGTAGCGATCCAGCATTTCCTTAGTCACTGAAGAATGGACAGAATTGATTGCTTCTTCGAAATGTTTCCAAGAAACAACTTTAATTTCCATATTATCTCTCAAAGCTCTCATACCCGCTTCTCTACAGATTGCTTCGATATCGCCACCGACATAGTTCTCTGTCAGCTCAACGAGTTTATCAACCTGCTTTTCCACATCATCATCTAGAGGCATGCCTGAGGTATAGATTTCGAATATTGCCTTCCTACTAGCCGCATCTGGTGCATCAACGTACACGAATCTATCAAATCTACCAGTTCTCAAGAGCGCTTTGTCAATCAGTTCAGGACGATTTGTTGCAGCAATGACAACGATATCCTTCATCGATTCTAACCCATCCATCTCTGTCAAGAGTTGGCTGATTACTCTTTGATTATGTACGCCACCAGGACCATCTCCCCCAGATCCTCTTGTAGGAGCCAAGGCGTCTATTTCATCAAAGAAAATAATCGCAGGCGCAGCAGTTCTTGCTTTCCTGAACACTTCTCGAACGGCTTTCTCACTCTCTCCGACCCATTTTGATATGAGTTCGGGCCCCTTCACGCTGATGAAGTTTGCTTCACTCTCAGTCGCCACAGCTCTTGCAAGGAGTGTTTTTCCACATCCTGGTGGTCCAAAAACAAGGACTCCCTTGGGTGGTGTGATACCAAGTCGACGGAATGATTCAGGTCTCTTGAGAGGCCATTCAACAACCTCTACGAGTTCTTGTTTTGCTTTGTCCAATCCTCCGATATCACTCCATTTCACATCGGGGATTTCAATATAGACTTCTCTCACTGCAGATGGCTGAATCTCTTTCAGAGCCTCGAGGAAATCACCATTATGAACCTCAAGTATTTCCAGAACGTCCTGAGGTATTTCTTCTGTTTCTAAGTCCATTTGTGGAAGGTACCTTCTAAGAGCCTTCATCGCAGACTCTCTACAGAGCGCTTGAAGATCTGCACCCACAAATCCGTGGGTTATTTTTGCGAGATGCTGCAAGTCTACTGTCCCATCACCTTCGGTGGTCAATGGCATTCCCCTTGAATGGATAAGAAGCACTTCCAGTCTTCCTGTTTCGCCGGGGACTCCAATCTCAAGCTCTCTGTCAAATCTACCTGGACGTCGGAGAGCAGGATCAAGCGCATTCACACGGTTTGTTGCACCAATTACTACAACTTGACCTCGTGCTTTGAGCCCATCCATAGTAGCCAGGAGTTGTGCAACCACACGTCTTTCGACTTCACCCTGTACGTCTTCTCTTTTGGGTGCTATTGCATCAAGCTCGTCAATGAATATGATACTTGGCGCGTTCTCTTCTGCTTCTTCGAAAATCTTTCTTAGTTTCTGTTCAGACTCACCGTAGAATTTGGACATGATCTCTGGGCCATTGATATGGACAAAGTTAGCCTCAGACTCGCTGGCAACTGCTTTTGCCAATAGTGTCTTTCCTGTACCCGGTGGTCCATGCAAAATAAGACCTCGCGGTGGGTCGATTCCCAGTCTCTTGAAAATCTCAGGATGTTTCAATGGGAGCTCTACCATCTCCCTGATCCTTTGAATGGCATCAGAGCACCCGCCTATCTCCTCATAGGTCACCTGTGAGGCACCAATAATATCTCCTGTCGGTTTCTCCGCGATAGCAAGTATTGTAGAATGTTGAACTACAACTGTACCAGCTGGTTTGATTGATGTGACTTTGAAGGGTATCGCCCTTCCAAGAATTGGGATGAATACAGTGTCTTGCGTAGTCACAGGACAATTCAGGAGCTTTCTCTTCACAAACTCCTCGAATCGGGGTTCTGGCCGGATTGGCACCGACGTAGGTGCAAGTGTAACATTCTTCGCTGGCTCTTCATTAGCTCGAGAAACAGTTACTTTCTCGCTTAGACTTACCCCTGCATTTCTTCTGATTCGACCATCCATCCGAATGATCTCTCTGCCTTTGTCGCCCTGATAAGCTGGCCATGCAATAGCTGCAGTCGCTCTCTTTCCCTTAATCTGGATAATATCTCCAGTCCTAACTCCCAGCTTCTCCATTGAAACAGCGTCAATACGGACTATGAACCTGCCAATGTCTCTATGTTCAGCCTCTGCGACCTTAAGGATAATTTCGACCATTTCCTTGCAGCATCCTCCTATACCATTATTATAGTATGAGAAACCGGACGTTATGTGTCAAATCACTGAAAACCGTCTAGTTTCCGCTATTCAATGTTTCTTTGTCTACCCATTTAATCAGATACAGAACTTGATTCTTCCGCCCTAGGGGTTTCTAATACCTGTTAAAGGGCCTTGGGAAAGTCAAGAATACGTGGATTACGCGCCCACTACATCCTGGATACTCTTTCCACTTCGACTTGTGCTACTCCCTCAACAGCGCTTATGGCATCTTCTATGTCGTCAGTACCACCCATAGACTCATCTCTTGAGAGATTCATTCTGAGTGCTTTAAGACCAAAAGCCACTGGCTGGGTTTCTGTAGCTCCTAGATCTGTCCCCTCCGGAA
>JAGXOC010000139.1 GCA_019894665.1 Candidatus Thorarchaeota archaeon | reverse complement strand
GCGATATGGATAACAGTGAAGGAAACCAGTTTTCCTTTGCCGCTCACATCAGCCCAGTCCATGCTGCTGCTTCCACACCCATAACAAGAGCCAGAGGGGGGTGCAATAATCATTCCACAATCAACGCAACAGTATGCTCTAAACGTGCCTTTCTGTATATTCTTGAGGTATTCGTCTATGGTTGGTTTATCGCTCATACGTCACCTCTCCTCATTACTGTGATCACACATGTAGCCCCCGTACCTCCGAAATTGTGTACAACGGCTGTATCATGATTTGGAACTTGGTTTGGCCCAGCGTCGCCAATCAGTTCTCGATAAGCAACAACCACTTGTTTAACTCCAGTGGCTCCAACTGGGTGCCCTACTGCTTTCAATCCACCCATGGGGTTGATTGGTCGGTCTCCATCAAGAGCTGTCACACCATCTCTGAGCGCTTTCGCACCTTTACCTGGTTCGAAGAAACCAATATCTTCGCTTGCAATAATCTCTGCAATTGAGAAACAATCATGGACTATGGCGAAATCCATATCCTTTGCTGTCAGTCCAGCCATTTTGTATGCCGCTCTACTAGCATCAACAGACGCACTAAAAGTAGTGAGATCGGTACGGTCACACAGGTTCATTGAATCTGATGCCTGACCAGATCCAATAATCTTGACTGGTAGGTCTGTATACTGCTTTGTTTTCTCATTTGATGTCAACACAAGGGCGGCAGCTCCATCAGATATTGGAGAACAATCAAAGATTTTCAAGGGCCAGGCAATAACTAGAGGTTTCAGCGCTTGCTCTAGTGTAATTGGCTTCTGAAAATGAGCGAGTGGATTCGTGGAGGCATTCTTGTGAGCTTTGACGGCTACTCTTGCCATGTCTTCCTCAGTCGTACCGTACTTGTTCATATGTGCCACTGCTGCAATGGCAAAGACTCCTGGAAATGTAAGACCAATGCTTGATTCGAACTGATCATCTGCAGCAGCCGCTAGAGCTTCGGTCACCTCAGGAGTGGTTGAGGATGTCATCTTCTCAACTCCAGCTACTAGAACAGTATCGTACATTCCGGACTCAATCGCCATGACTCCTGCTCGCAGTGCAGTGGCGCCTGATGCACATGCTGCCTCATGACGTGTTGCAGGTATACCTTTCAGTCCTGCAAAATCAGTAAGTAATGGTGCAGAATGTCCTTGGTGGATTAACATCTCAGGAATGAAGCTTCCAATGAAAGCAGCCTGTATATCTTTCTTCGGAATACCTGCCTCGATGGTCGCCTTGTCAACAGCTTCAGAGAACATTTCTCTTTGAGTGACTCCCTCGAGTTTCCCAAACTTGGTCTGAGCTGCGGAAACAATATTCGTATTTTTTAGGGGCAATTAACGAAACACCTCTTCAAATTACAGGCTTCGTCAGAGAACACGAGTACAAAAGTGTAATCTATTGTCATCTTTTGTTGATAAAATGAACTGCTCCGAAGACATAAAAAGGCCAAGAGAGGTGACCAGTGTCGATTGACAATGGATTTCTCATTATCTGACAAAGAGCAGAAGCTTTGGGAGAGAGCCAAGGCTTTCACGCTTGAACATATAACACCTCGAGCACACGAGCTCGAGAAACGGGACGAGTTTCCTAAAGACGTTGTTCAGAAAGCCTTTGAAACAGGGCTCATGAACCTCCATATTCCAACAGAAGCGGGCGGACCAGGGCTTACGCTGCTTGATGAGACCTTTGTTTCTGAAGCTACTGGGTACGGTTGTGCAGGTATGGCTACATCGATCATGTGTAACAATCTTGCATTTGCCCCATTGGTGATTGGAGCGACCATAGAACAGCTCAAGACGTATGTTGAACCTCTAGTCACAGGAAAGGAAGCAAAGTTTGGTGCTTTCTGTCTAACAGAACGAAAGGCGGGTTCAGATGCTGGAGCAGTGGCAACAAGAGCTATACGTGATGGTGACGAGTATGTCATTACCGGTACTAAATGCTTCATCACAAACGCACCACAGGCTTCGCTATACACTGTCTTTGCATCAACTCAACCAGAACTCAAGACCAAGGGGCTTTCAGTCTTCATGGTTCCTAAGAGCAAGGCTGTAAAAATTGGGTTGATTGAAAAGAAGCTGGGACAGAAAAACTCTGTCCAGAGCGAAGTTACTTTTGAAGATGCAAGAGTGCCTAAAGATTGCTTGGTAGGAAAAGAAGGCGATGGTTTCAAAATCGCAATGAAGACTCTCGATAAGACTAGAGCGGGAATTGCTGCAATTGCTACTGGCCTTGCTCAGCGTTGTGTTGACGAGGCTGCAAGATTTGCCAATATTAGACATCAGTTTGGTAAACCAGTAGGACAATTCCAAGGAATCAGCTTCATGCTTGCGGATATGGGTGCTAGGACTGCAGCAGCGAGACAGATGACTAGATACGCGGCATGGATGGCAGACCGAGATATGCCTAACTCCAAGGACTCGGCTTTTGCCAAGTTCTTTGCTGCTGACGCCGCAATGCAAAACGCTCTTGATTGTGTCCAGATTATGGGTGGATACGGCTATATCAATGAATATCCAGCAGAGAAACTCATGCGAGACGCAAAACTCCTACAGATCTACGAAGGAACGAATCAAATTCAAAGACTAGTTTCTGGAAACATCATATTGCGAGAGAGCGCGAATATAGATACCGGGTTCCACGTCAAATATGACGGAAAGGACTCCCCTATGTTCTAGAATCAGATCGACCGTGTTAAACCGGCACGGTCAGTCCATTCTTTTTGTAATGAGCTAGTTACTTAAGCCAGATTGACTCCGGCCAAATCATCACGGACTGGAGAATCAAAATCTTGGGCGAGAATGAAACAATTCGGACAATCAAGAATCGTCGCGCGATACGAGATTACGATACATCCAAGGAAGTTCCTGACGATCTTGTGTACAAGGTGATTGAGGCGGGTGGATTTGCACCCAGTGCGGAGAACCAGCAGCCTTGGCGAATAATAGTTGTAAAAGACAAGAAGTTGCAGGAATTTATCGGTCAGAAGGCCGTGGATCGAACTATCGAACTCTTCGGTCGTGCAACACCTCGTGAAGAACTAGAGCGCAGGCTAAGCTACATTGAATCCAAAGCTAGTCGTGAACGAACCATTGACATTCTGATATCAGGTGCGCGTTTTGAATACATCAAAGGAAAACCTGAAACTAATGGTGCTCCGGTACTTCTTGTTCTAGCAGTTGACCAAACCCACGTGGGTAACTCACAAGCAACACTCAGAGGTACAGGCGGTGTATACGGGTGGTCTTCACCAAGACACGCTGTGATTGCTGGTTCAATGATGATGCAGAATATGGCACTTGCAGCATCAGCTTTGGGTCTAGGAAGTTGTGTTTCATCAGTGCAGTTAGATCACTTCGATGATGTTGGAGAAATTTCAGAGAAAATTAACATCCCTTATCCTCATTGGGTTCCGATTCTATGTCTAACACTTGGATACGCTTTGAACGAGAGAACACTTGGACCCCCAAGACAAGGCCCCGAGGAGATTACGTTTGTGAACAAATGGGGAAAACCATTCAAGGGGGGTAAGGAATGAGCGAGTTAGAAACACTCCGTACAAGTTTTGTTGCACTTCTTGATGGCCTCTGGTGGGGACTCAGAGAAAACACAGGACCATTGTCGATGTACGAGGGTTTTGCTCGAGGATTCAAACAAATGGGTCTCGAAATCGCTGAGAAATCTGGAGGAAAGGGAGGGTTAGCTGCTGCGGAGATTGCTGGTCAGCTCTTTGGTGCTATTGGTCTCGATGTTGCAGTTGATGAGAAGACGGTTACTGTAAAGAAATGCCCAGTCTGGAACAGAATTCTCGAACGTGGTCTTGAGTACTCGTTCCACGTTGAAGAGATATGCTGGATGCCAATGCTTGAGGGTATTGGAGAGAAGACCGGTGTGAAACCAGTGATGGAATCAGCACTCCGGCTCGCACACATTGAGGGCGCTAAAGTTGACTACAAGAAAGACAAGGTAAAAGCAGCTCTAGACAAAAGTCAGATAACTAGGGAAGAGTATGACAAGGAAATGGTTGTTCTGAAACAAAGATTAGAGAATTCACCTAAATTGGGTCTTTACCGATTCAAGTAGGTGGAATCCTAACAGGCAGGCAAGAATAATGGAAAACCTAGAGAAAGCAGGACTTGCCGTTAACTACAACAAAGTACCAGATACAAAATCAAAATCACTCCCCAAACGAGTCTACATCTGGGATGAAACTCTGAGAGACGGGGAGCAGACTCCAGGTGTCGCCCTCACAATCGACGAGAAGATCGAGATAGCAAAGAAACTTGATGAGGTCGGTACAGCTATTGTAGCCGTAGGTTTTCCAGCAGTCAGTGAAGAAGAGAAGAAAGCTGTCGCAGCCATTGCAAAGGAGGGTCTCAGCAAAGCAATAGTTGCAGCACCAGCACGTGCTGTAATCTCAGATGTTGAAGCATGCATCGAAGCTGGTGTGAAAGAAGTCCCTATTTTTATCGCTACTTCTGACTTCAGATTAAAGTACCAGCTCAGAATGACACGAGAAGAGATGCTTGAGCGACTTGTAGAGTGTATTGAATTTGGGAAAGAGCACGGTCTCATAATCGACTACATTGCAGAGGATGCCACACGTAGTGATATGGAGTTTCTTTGTGAAGCATACAGGACCGCTATTGATGCCGGAGCAGACAAAATCTGTATAGCTGACACGGTCGGTTTTGTCCGTCCCGAAGTAATGAAACACATTGTGCGCCAGATCAAAGAACGTCTCTGGAGTAAGTCAAAATACAAGGTACCGATGTCGGTTCATTGTCACGACGATTTTGGTTTAGCAACAGCAAACACTTTGGCGGCAATCGAAGAAGGAGTAACATACCCCCAAGTTTGCGTCAATGCATACGGTGAACGTGCAGGCAATGCGGCCTATGAAGAGATTGTGATGGCGTTGGAAGAGCTCTACGGGATAGACACAGGTGTAGAGACAGAGAAACTCTTTGGTCTTTCAAAACTAGTGGAACGCCACTTTGTTGTTCCCCTACCACTCCATAAAGCGATCAGTGGCGATAATGCATTCACACACTCAAGTGGAATCCACTCACATGGCCAATTAACACATTCAATGACATATGAGCCAATCAGTCCAAATCTTGTGGGAAGGCGAAGAGAGTTCCATTTGGGAAAATTCGTAGGCCGGCACTTTGTTGAATATCTATTGAAGATGGGTGGAGTGAAAGCCACTCCTGATCAAGCTCGTGAGATAACAGATCGTGTAAAGCGCACGCATGAAGAACAGAAGAAGACTCAGTCCAAGGTTGCCTTTGATAAGATGAAAGAAGACCTGAAGGGTCTTAGAACTGGGGTCTCTGAACGTGAGTTCTGGGAAATTGTGTTTGATGTGGTTTAACTCTGATGTAGGGATTTACTTAGGTTTCTGCGCATTAACACTCCAACATCCATAGCGATAATGCCTATGAGAAACAAAAGACCAAATACGATCAACACAATGAGTTCTGTAGAACCTGTTATTGGGTTCATACCTGTAAGCCAGTAACCGACAAAGAAGCGATACGCAACTTCCATAATTAGGAAGAGGGTTGAAATGACCAGCGATATCTTGATCCCATCACGGAAAACTCTCGTTG
>JAGXOC010000138.1 GCA_019894665.1 Candidatus Thorarchaeota archaeon | reverse complement strand
AATGCAACTTCCAGCTCATCATAGTCATCAATGATTTTGGGATATGCAAGGTCCCCGAGAGCAGCACAAAGCAACTCCGCATTGTTCCTTGCAAGTTTGATTCCAAACCAATCACACTGAGCTTCACTTGCTCCTAGTTCTCGAGCTGCGGAAATGAAAATTCGTGCTGGTTTTCCACCACCAACAACAACAACCAATGAATGTCCATCTTTGACCAAAGACTTGATCGAGTTAGCGTACTCTCTCAGTCGGTCAATGCGTACTTGACCGTCGTCATCATAGAGGAGTGAACCTCCAATCTTGAGTACGGCTCTCATAGAATGTCTCCTGAAGCACTTACGAACACGTACTTCTATTGGACACTGTTAATGAAGCTTTCTTGAATAGACCAGCCTGCCGAATTTTCGACTAGCTGAGAATGCCTCTAAACACCCTCTAGCGCGCCAAATCGTCCATTTCCACCCAATCGGACACTTCATTCAGACGATTAATGTCATCGTCGGTTAGCTTGAGCTCGAGTGCCTTGAGATTCTCCGCAAGCTGCTCAGGTGAGTTTGCCCCGACAATTGGTGCAGTTACTATGTTTTGAGTAAGAACCCATGCTAGCGCTATCTGAGGAATCGAGGCATCATGAGCCGCTGCAACTTCCTTCAGAGTGTCTACAATTCTGAAATTGCGGTCTTTGAAGTAGCGCGTCTTTGTGGTGTCAGCTCGTTTTGAGTCGGGCAGCTTGTCCTTCGAGTATTTGCCAGTCAAGAAACCCCCACCCAAAGGACTATAGCTCGTGACACCTAGTCCATACTTCTCAATCACAGGTCGAAGGTGCTTCTCAAAGTCACGTCTTCGTGCAAGACTGTATGAAGGTTGAATGGCCTCATACCTTTCTAGACCATTTACATCGCTCACCCAAAGTGATTCAACAATTTCAGCAGCAGTATGATTTGATGCTCCAATGTAATGAACTGCTCCACTCTCAATGAGATTCGTGTATGCTCGAAGAGTTTCTTCCATTGGTGTATCCTGATCTGGCCAATGACTCCAATAGATGTCAACCCATTCAGTGTTCAGTCTGCCAAGACTCCCCTCGAAAGCATTCATTATGTGTCTTCGTGAGAGTCCTGCATCATTTGGTCTATCGCTCATATCTCCTCTGACCTTGGTAGCAAGCACAATATCCTCTCTAACTCCTCGGTCTGTTATCCACCCCCCAATGATTTCCTCGGACTTTCCAGGATAAGACCCGTCCCCCCATTTACTGTAGATATCTGCGGTGTCAATGGTGTTTATTCCCGCTTCGAGAGCTGCATCTAGCAGCTTGTGGCTATCTTCCTCGTTTACTATCCATCCCATCTGCATGGTTCCAAGGACAAACCGTGAGATCTTGAGGCCTGTCTGCCCAAGCTTCTTGAACATCATAGATGAACTATCGTTAATACTAAGGATAACTCTTTCGTTTGGTCTGGTTAGTTTTGTTTGTCCATAACTCTTAAAGGTCAATTACTTTCTTCGAGCCTGAGCGGCAGGTGCCGACCCTTGCTGACATCAAGGAGACTGATCCTTTTGTCAAAACTAGAACCCAAGATTAAATCAAAACGTTGGAAGCCTGAGGCAGAGGCTGAACTACTCGAAACATGGGCGAATGAAGATACCTATGAGTTCAATATGGACTCTGGCAAGACAATCTACACGGTAGATACACCTCCTCCGTATCTCTCAGGTCCAATGCATGTGGGTCAAGTGATTCATTATACCCAGATAGACACCATTGCACGCTACAGGCGTATGCAGGGTCTTGAAGTGAATTTTCCGCTAGGACTTGACCGGAATGGTCTTCCAGTGGAGGTTCGGGTCGAGAAAGAACTTGGAATCAGTATGCACGAAACCCCACGCAAAGAGTTTCTCCGTCTGTGCAAAGAACGTCTTGACGAGGATGAGAAAATTGTTCTTGATGGCTTCAAAAGGTTAGGTATCGCTTTCAATACTTATGAGGATGAAGGTAGTTATCGCACAGATAGTCCAAGATATAGAGCTGTGACACAATCCACGTTCATTGACATTTGGAATAAGGGTCTTGTCTATAGTGATTATCGTCCCAATAATTGGTGCTACGATTGCGGTACAACAATTGCTGATGCAGAAGTAGAATATGCTGAGCGTCCTGCAAAACTCCACTATATCTACTTCAACGTAGAAGGACTAGAACCTCTTGAAATTGCCACAACAAGACCTGAACTACTATGTGCTTGCGGTGCAGTGTTTGTCCATCCAAAAGATGAACGGTACAAATCCTATCAAGGAAAGACTGCAAAAGTACCGCTCTTTGGGATGGAAGTGCCCATTATTCCAAGTCCTACCGTACAAATGGAGTTTGGAACAGGCGTAATGATGGTGTGTAGCTATGGTGACCAAGGTGACATCATCGCTTTCCGTGACCATGCACTCACTCCAATCATAGCAGTTTCGACTGACGACACTATGACAAAAGCTGCTGGTGAATATGCGGGTATGAAGATTACAGAGGCTCGCAAAAAGATAGTGACGGATCTCAAAGAAAAGAAACTCCTCTTTAAGCAGGAAGATTCAGTTCAAAGAGTACCTCAGTGTTGGCGAAGCTGCACTCCTATTGAGTTCGTTGCGATGGATGAATACTATGTGAAGCAGAAAGATTTCATTGAACAACTTCACAAAATAGTGGCTGACACTCCATTCTATCCAGCCTTTCACAGACAGATACTCATAGATTGGCTCAACAGAGTGACAATGGATTGGCCAGTAAGCCGGAGACGGTTCTATGGTACTGAAATCCCAATCTGGTATTGTAACTCCTGTGAAGAACCCGTAGTCCCAGAACTGACTGGTGAACCAAGATACTACCAACCATGGCAAGAAGACCCTCCGTTTACAAAATGTCCGAAGTGTAGCGCTGAGAAGGGCTTTCGAGGCGAAGATAGGACCTTTGACACATGGATGGACTCCTCAATCAGTGGGATGCAAGCTGTAGGATACATGCGTAATGACAAGCTCTTCCAGAATGCTTTTGGTAATGTCATGCGTCCTCAGGCAAAGGACATTGTGAGGACTTGGCTTTACTACTCTTTGCTTCGAACATTACAATTGACTGGCAAACCCGCTTTCAGCGAGGTGTGGGTCTCAGGACATATAGTGGATGACAAGGGAGAAAAGTTGAGTAAATCGAAAGGCAACTCACCTCCACCAATGCCCATTGTGGAGAAACATGGCGCTGATGCAATGCGTATCTATGGAGCTCTTGAGGCTGGACTTGGTAGCGATGTAAGATTTGCCGAAGATCGTTTAGCAGGTGTATCAAAGTTCATGACCAAGCTTTACAATATTGCTCGGTTTATCTCGATGTTCCCAATCCCAGAGCCGATTCCATTTAAGAAATTGACCACTGTGGATCAATGGATACTTGCAGAAACAAATAGTCTAGTAGAACGGATAGTGCCTGAGTGTGACCTGCTTGACTTCCACAAACCAGCAATCGAGATTCGAGGGTTCACATGGAACTTCTTTGCGGACCATGTGTTAGAGATGATAAAGGGACGTTCATTCAACACAGATGATGCATTCTCAAAGGATGAACAGAAATCAGCCTGGTTCACTCTGCATGAGGTGTTGAAAATTATATCCCGCGCTTTGGCTCCAATAACTCCGTTCATCACTGATAGGATATACAGAGACCTATACGATGAGAAGGGAATTCATCATCATAGCTATCCTTCTTTTGAGAAAACGTGGAAATCAGAACTCACAGGTCATACTGAATTACTAATGCAGACGAACTCTGGTTTCTGGAAGTTCAAACGTGAGACCGGCCTCTCTCTTAGACAAGGTCTTCCTGAGGCATATATCTCTGAGAGTCTGAAACCATGGGCTAAGGACCTTCAAGCAATGCATGGTGTTGAGAAGATTAGTTTTGGCAAACCAATGGATGACAAGTTCGTGGAAGTGACCCTTCCTGAGTCTGAGGAAGTAATCTACGTTCTACCACCAGAAGAAGAGAAGGAATGATTGGACGATTAGTATCGTTCCAATCTTCTTGTTATTCTACAACAACATCAGTTTCATGTATATTTGGGCACTTCATGCTATTTCCAATAAAGCAATATTTCGCAGCCAGTTCAAGGGCACGATCAATTCTTTTCCGATTGTCTTCTGAATCAATTACTACCTTGGTTTTCATTTCTATCTTGGTTACTTCGAAACTTCTTCCAACTTCTTCAAGAGTTCCTACTGCATCACACTCGAAAGATTTGAACTCTATTCTCATTTTTCTTGTGAATTCAACGAATCCATTCATGTAGCACATCGTAGACGATGCGACAAAGAGATCTTCAGGAGAATGAAAAAGGGCTTCTTCAGGACTCCCTGTTGGCACTCCAGTTTTAATGACAACCTTTCCCTCTACAGATAAATCTCCACTCTTACCCCCGGTCCATACAAGCTTAACTGGGTAGTACCTTGGCTCTACTTCATTACTCATTCGATTCACCTAATTCTGGTCTTACAAACATCACTATATTTTCTGTGCTTTGAACACGGCGAAGAAAGGTATACGACGCTCCCGCTCAAAGAACGAGTCATCATCAATTGGTTGTGGTTCTTCCAGTACAAGTAACTTGAACCCTGTTGAAATCAGAGTATTCAGATATGTTGAGAAAGTTCTATGGAAGAAGCTGATTGGTTCAGGAAACCTGTCTCCCTGTTTTGTCTTCCAGTAACGTTCATACTCTTTCTCTTCGAAATACCGATCTACTTTGAAGTAGATGCCTTCACGTCTTTTTGTTTTAGGATTTCTCTCACCCATCTGCCATGAACCAGGTCCATAGAAATTGAATGCTGGATGGACTATCGAGAAAACAAGAACACCTCCCACCTTCAATACACGATGGAACTCTTTGATGGCATCATCCAAACATGGTATGTTCAACAGAACGAGGTTTGATAATATAATGTCAAACTCAGCATTGGGAACGGACTCAATATAACAAACATTGTCGACTCTATAATCAACGGTGATGTCTTCGTTGTCTGTCAACTGCTCTGAGGCTCCGATAAGACGTTGTGAAAGATCAATAGCAGTCACATCTGCTCCCTTCTTAGCATAGTATCTGGCCAAATATCCCTCTCCACAACCTGCATCAAGTAGTTTCTTGTCTTTTACATCCCCAAGAAGTTTCTCGACACATGGATTGAGTATCTTTCTATGGTGCGGAGTTCCTTCTCCATCAATAAGACTTGAGAAGGCTTCAGCATTATTCTCCCACTGTTCACGAATTCTCTCGTCCATGATATTGAGGGGGAATCTATCTCTTCTGAAGCTTTCGAATTTCTCTAGATCTTGTCCCAAACCCTTCGAACTTGTTTCCCTGTATCCTCAATCAATGGAGCCATGGCTTCTTTATCCGCAAGACCAATTTCAGCTCCAATTTTCATTATTGAAACGTGGGCAACTTTGACCTTTCCATCCTCTTCATAAATTGTGAAACTGCATGGAAAGATTAGACCCATGTCCAAAGAGGTTTCAAGGGCTCTCTTAGCAAGTTGTGGTTTGCAGCCGAGAACCATCGTATATTTGGGATAATCATCAATTCCAAGCTTCTTCTTGAACATATCATGAATCCCCGTTATGAGCTGGACACCAAATCCCTCGCTCAACATCGCCTCCTCAACTTTCTTCACTGTTGCATCAAACTCGTAC
>JAGXOC010000137.1 GCA_019894665.1 Candidatus Thorarchaeota archaeon | reverse complement strand
GTGTCTACCCAGCGTTTGTGGTCACCATAGACTGTTCTCATAAGACCAGGCCAGGGTTTCTTCATGCACAGATAACCACCTTCGTTGGCACCAACTGGTACACCGTCTTCGGCCACAATAATTGGATCGATACCAAAGTACGGGAAGGTTGTGCTTCCAGGGATTGTAGCATTAGCACCAGGCAGGGGTGTAAGAATAACACCACCTGTCTCAGTTTGCCAATACGTGTCTACAATAGGGCATTTTTCCTTACCGACAATTTCGTGGTACCACATCCAAGCCTCTGGGTTGATAGGTTCGCCCACAGTACCGAGCAAATTCAGACTGGACATGTCATATTTCAGGACTGGTTCGTCACCGAATCTCATGATAGCTCTGATTGCTGTCGGGGCAGTGTAGAATTGGTTAACCTTCCATCGCTGGACTTCCAGCCAAAAGCGCTCCATATTTTCAACTTCGCTAGCAGGGGTCCCTTCAAACATCAAGGTTGTAGCTCCAGCTGAAAGGGGCCCGTAGACAATGTATGAGTGTCCAGTGATCCAACCAATATCAGCAGTACACCAGTAAACATCGCCTGGGTGGTAGTCGAAAATATGCTTGAAGGTGTGCGTTGTGTAGACCATGTATCCACCAGTTGTGTGAAGAACACCCTTGGGTTTACCTGTTGAGCCAGAGGTGTAGAGGATGAACAATGGGTCCTCTGCGTCTATCCACTCGGGTTCGCACTTGTCGTCGACTTTGGCGTATTCCTCATGGTACCAGACATCTCTTCCCTCGGTCCATGGCACATCAATTCCGACTCTCTTGACAACAAGAACTTTCTCGACCATTGGGGTGTCTACGAGTGCAATATCTGCACCCTTCTTCTGTGGGATGGTCTTGCCAGCACGATAGTAACCGTCAGCTGTGACCAGCACCTTACCCTCACAATCGAGGATTCTGTCCTTGACTGATTCAGCACTGAACCCACCGAAGACAATGCTGTGTACCGCACCAATCCTGACGCATGCAAGCATAATAATTGCAAGTTCAGGAATCATTGGGAGGTACATGGTAATATTGTCGCCCTTCTTAACACCGAGGTTCTTCAGGACATTTGCGGCTTTGTTGACCTCACTAAGGAGCTCACTGTAAGTATAAGTCTTTGACTCTTCAAGAGGTTCGCCCTGCCAGATCAAAGCGATCTGGTCACCCCTGCCTGCCTCGACTTGCTTGTCAAGACAGTTGTAAGCCATGTTGGTTACACCGTCTTTAAACCAGGAAAATCGAATATTCTCGATATCTTCCCACTCAAATCCCTTGGTTGGTTCTTTCTTCCAGTAACAAAGTTCCTTAGCTGCTTTGAGCCAGAATTCGTCAGGGTTTTCGACGGACTCCTTCCAGATTTTCATTCGTTCATCATGGCTCTTTACATAAGCCTTGTCGACGAAGCTCTGTGGGGGGTCGAAGCGCCTCTTTTCGTCGCTATAAACTGTAATCTTTTTATCTTCTAACAAGTACGTCACCTACAACCGTCAATTCGATGGGCGAGCTGCAAGAATCCGAGTATTTGAAGCTTGTCAAATGCTACCTATTTTTGTGATGAGATAACACAATACTGAAGATGCTTTTAACAGACCAGAATTCAAAATATAAAAGGGGAAGGGGTCAAGGATTAGTCCTCGACCTCGAAAATGAATACTCTCCAAAGCACAGCTCTCAAGACTATTGTCAGTAGAACTGCAATGATTGCTAACACTCCAGTCACCATGAAAGCCATGGAGTAGGAGCCCGTGAGTTCAACAATTGGACCTGCCACAAATGCACCAGTAATTCCGGCAATTCCATAAGCTGTAAACATCACGCCATAATTCTTACCGACATTCTCACTTCCAAAGCTATCCACTGTTGCAGATGGAAACAGTGCGAAGTTTCCACCAAAGCAGAAACCAATCAATGATGCGATGCCCATCACTGCAAGCCAGCTGATGCTGACTGTAGACATCCAGGCGAAAGTGAACATTCCGACTGCAAGTAATGAGAACATCAGAATCATTGTGTTCTCACGACCGAACTTATCAGAAGTCGCACCCCAGACGATTCGTCCAGCAGCATTAAGCAAACTCATGACTCCAACTATCACAACACCGTCTGTTGCAGCGTCAATTGCTAAAGAAGCAGTCTTAACATTTCCAAGTGTCATCAAACCCGCGGTAGCAGCAAACGCGAACATAAGCCAAAGTAGCCAGAATGTAGGGGTTCGTATCATTTGACCAGGCATCATACCATTATCATAACCGAAAGTTGTTGTTTTTGGAGGTGTATAGCCTTCAGGAAACCAGCCCTGGGGAGGATTTGTGAGGAGCTGTGAACCAAGTACAACAAGAATCAGATAGACAATACCAAGGATAAGCATGGGCTTTCCAATATTGGCTGTGGCTGGTACGTCAAAAAAGGTCAACAGGATTTGCTCGATGTATCCGAATATCAGAGCTCCGGCACCAAAACCAGCTACTGCAATACCAGTGATTGCACCTTTCTTATCTGGGAACCACTTTACTAGAGCAGCGATTGGACAGACATATGCAAAGCCGATACCAGCACCACCAATTATACCATAGGTGATGATGAGATAGACTGTACCTAGAAGTGGATCAGATCCTGCTACTGTGTCAACGAAAAATGCGAGAATATAACCTGCGCCCAAAAGAATACCACCGATAGTAGCGACTTTTCTAGGACCGACACGATCTTGCCATCGTCCAGCAAATATCATGAACAAAGCGAACGAAGCCAGACCGGCTGCAAAGGGCAACTGTGAGCTTAGACCGGGCCAGAGATACACACCCACAGGGGGAATGCCTCCATTCAGAACTGTTTGAAAGAAGGACCAAGCGTATATCGAACCCAGGCACAACTGTATCATAAGCGCTCCGAGAATGACCAGGTTCCTATTACCGATTTTTTCATCCGTCATAATGAAATTCACCTGGTAGACTAATCAGGCTTTGAGCCGCTTGCGAATCCAACCCCCTAAAAGGTTTCAGTCATGACCCTTTTTTCGATGGTTGCACAACCCACCACACTCAAAGGCAGGTTACATCGAATTATATATTGGAGTGACTCTGACATTGAAAGACATTCTTCTAAAAGCTGGAACCTTGATAGTCGGTGATGGGACTACTCTCTCTGGGGCATCAATTTTGATTAATGGGGATTCTATCTCAGAAGTAGGTCAGGACGTATCAATTCCTTCAGATACAGATGTTCTAGATTTCTCTGACCGTGTCGTAATGCCGGGGCTGATTGATCCTCACATTCACGTGTGTTTTGACGGCTCTGCAGACCCGGGGGAAGCCAGGCAGTTTTCTGATGAATTACTTGCTATTCGTGGAAGTCAACTAGTGGAGAAGTTGCTCCAGTATGGAATAACCACTGCTGGTGACGCGGCTGGAAGAGGAAATGTTCCCTTTGCTGTGAAAGATGCAATCGAGAAGGGACTTGTAAACGGTCCATGTTTGCTTCTCTGTGGAAGAATGATTACAATCACGGGAGGAAGAGAAGCTCTCGGTGGATCAAATGAGGCAAATGGTGTCGATGATGTTCGTCGAGCAGTCAGGGAAGAGATTGGCCGAGGTGTACACTTCATCAAACTCGCAGCTACAGGAGCAATATCCTCCAAGCATACAGAGAGTATGAGCGCCCAATTCGACCAAGATGAGCTTCAGGCGGCAGCTGATGAAACTCGCAAAGTGGGAAAAATGTCCCATGCACATGCCTATGGCGATGTGGGAATTAGGAACACCATTCTTGCGGGTGTTGATGTTTTAGTACATGGTCATCCATTGAATAAAGAGAATCTCGAATTGATGAAGAAGCATGGTACTATGTACATGCCAACCGTAGTGACGTACTATGAATCTCAGCTTCATCACGATGATGGCGATTTACCAGAATACATGGTTCGAAAAGAGAAGGAAATATTCCCGCTAATCGAAGAGGGTGTAAAGAATGCAGTGAAGGCAGGAATCGACCTCGTTGTAGGGACAGATTCAGGAATGCCCTATACTTACTACGGCAAATCTACACCTGAGGAGATGGAGCTGTTTGTTCGTCTCGGGGGTGCATCAGAAATGGATGCAATCATTGCAGGAACTAAGAATGCTGCAAGAGCGCTCAAGATAGACTCCAGAGTTGGAACCATAGAACCGGGTAAGTCAGCAGATCTACTTGTTCTGGCTCCCGGAAAGAATCCTCTAGAGGACATCACGGTTCTTCAAGACAAGGAGTCCATTTCAAGGGTGATTCTCAGGGGCAAGACCGTAATTGAACACTAGAGGTATGTGTGACGGATCTGAGCTGGACGTCCTTTGACGTGAATGGTTTCAAGAAAAGTCGACATCATGTCGTTCGGAAAGTCGTATCCTTGGTCTAAGATTTCCTGTTTTAGACTCTTGAATATCTCAAGGATGGTCTCGACTTTTGGATCATCCAAAGCATCGCAGAATAGCTTGTAGGTCTCTTCAGATATTTCCATACTCTTCACATGCTGGGTCCACCATTTTAGAGGGGGCGTCCATGACTTCTGCATCGTGAACCACAGATTGACTGCTGCTACAACTGCGCGGAAAACGTTCAATTTGGAATCATATGTGAAGCCACGTCGTTGGTTGATATCGGCATAGCCTAGAGCTCCAAGTAGGGTACAGTATTTGTTCTTGATGCGGTCAAGATGTTCCTCTTCGGGATATCTAGCAAGTTTCTGTCTCCATTCCTCCAACTTTCCGGTGGGATCATGGATCACAACACCTTCAGCATATGGAAAATGGTCCATGTCCAAGGGTGAGTCTATCTGTTGTCTGAACCAACCATCGGATATCGGAGAGAAGTCAATCACCAATTTTCGAGGTTCAACTGACTCATCAAACTCCAGCCAGATTGTATCTTTCAATTCAAGACTATTATAGTACTCCTCTGTGACGTAAATCAGAGCGTCCCAGTCGGTAGTCGGTGCACCAAATCCTGTGGCTCTACTTCCCCATAACATCACTCCAAGTACATGAGGTTCTTTGACAAGGTCCTCAAGGCGTTCACGGGCCATCTTGTCCTCTATCTCTTCAATGCTCTTCACAATTGGAATCTGGTTCTCGCTCACAGATGTCGCCTCAATCGGTTGCAGCGATTAGCCAACATTAAAGCATGATTGTCTGTGCCAAAAGAAGTGAAGGCGCCACACCGCCGGGAAGCGGTAACGACAGACACTAGAAGTCGTGCATAGGGACCGTGGCGCTCAACATAAGTGAGTTCTATTCAGGTCTAATAAACACCTAGATTTTTGGCGAGGTTAAATTGAATTCATCTGACAGGATACCATGACAGACACTGCAGTATTATCCTTTGTGAGAAAATTCACAAAGAAACAACTTCAAGCAATTGATTCAGTCCTCCGCATTCTTGACCCGGATGAGTATCGTGACTATCACGATCAGTTCGGTGTGTGTAATGCTCCAGATCGTATCGAGCTGCTAAGAGATGAAATACGGACTGCTTTAGGAAAGACGTGAGTTATACTATCACAAATCCTGGAGGAAACAATACAAAATACTCAATGACAATGGACAGGACGATTCCACCTAAGACCAGTCCCTTACCTCTCTTTGGATTGACATCAGTGAACCAGAGAATGGCACCAATGAGCACTACAATGACCCCTGAAATCTGACCTATGAATATCAGAAAATCCCAGATCTCCCCAAGATAAGCTCCTATCAAT
>JAGXOC010000136.1 GCA_019894665.1 Candidatus Thorarchaeota archaeon | reverse complement strand
TTCTGATGACTGGTACTGAGATAGTCCCCAACCTGAGAAATTGAAGGAGGGGGGTCAAAGCCCCGCTCAATGACTGCAATCGTGAGGAACTGCTTTGTGGTCAACCCATCCGGCTCCAATACCTTGTTTGTGATGTATTCAAATCGCTGGCTCAACAAGAATACCATTGCGAATGCGTCTGCCATTCTTTGCACTGTTTCCTCACTCACTATTTGCACCTGTTACAGGTCCTTCCATAGGGGCCATAAGGTCTTTTCTAGACTGGCGCATTGCTAGATAGACAAGCATCACAGCTGGCACAATGAAGCCCAAGGCCGCAGTGAACTGAATGGTGAGGGCCCAGACATCAAAGCCTATTGTCGCAAGACTTACTGCAACTGTCATCTGTACCCCCCAATCCTTCTGCATAGCTAACCCTGGGACTGCAATGAATCCTAACACTCCCAAAGTCAAGAACATGACAGTGAGAGTCTGCTCCACTGCCAAAGGTACCGCAACATCCAGAAGCGATCCCTCGGTTATGGTCATGACTCCAAAGACTATCCTCGTAGCTGCATTAAGGATCCAAAGCAGTAGGACAATGTGAAATATGCGCTCTTTGAGCAGTCGTAGCACTATCATTTCCTCCTGATCTTATCCTTGACGAGGTAGAGGAATCCTGCCCAGGCCAATATCCCAAGAATTGGGAAGATGAATAGACCAGCTGCAACAGAACCAGCGAGTTCAGGGTCTCCACTCATCAGTTGAACTATGGCCATAGTGTTCACTGCTGTCCCTAATGTGACGAAGAATCCGAAGAACAGCAGGATGATTGGGTATGCTGTCTTTGGTCTGGTTAACATGAGGTACAGTGACATGAAGCCTAATGGGATGCTAATGCCAAGGTCTAGGTATCTTATCACCCAGAAGCCAGTTGGCGCTGACGAATATGATCCAGTAGTGGTGTCGCCAAATGCGATGACTTGATTCACATCAGCCACCCACATCATTGTGAAGAACAACAGAAAGATGGCCACGAGAACAACATAGACCTTGAGCCCTCTTGGTTTGAATACGGGTGCATCATCTTCAGAGAACATTGACAAGCTACTCATGCCGATAATCAGTCCACCAATAATGAGGGCTAGAAAGTACACAAAATAGCTCTCAACGTTCCCGATAATGGAAGCATCTCCCCATTCTTGTCCAATCCCATATGAGAGACCTGTATAGATCATGGTGATTGGAGTGAGAACGAGGAAATACTTCGCACCATCTCGCTTCATCAGATTCAATACACCTCCAACTACAAGCAGTGGTGTCATCAGCAACAAGTCAGCTAGGTCCTGTCCCGCAAGCTGATAGATGCCTGACACAGAGGTCCTGTGTTGGAGTATTCCAAGACCGAGGGGGCCAACCACTGCGAAGAAAACGAAGATTCCTGCGCACACGAATGCTACAAGGCTGACCACATAGCGCTCAAAAGCGACATGTCTTGGTTCTGAATAATCCATTTCTTGATTCAATCTTTACACCTTTAATAGGTAATGTGTTATGTATTAAGGTAACATCTTACCTATATAACACTTTCGATTGGGTAACATATTACATATTTGAGTTCTCAATCCCCTCACCAAGATTATTATAGTTAAGTTATCAATTTCTTTCGTCGATTTTGAGTGGGAACAACAGTGACAATGAATCGTGATGAGATGATACAGAAGGCTGTTGCAACCATTGAGGAAATGACCGGAATCAAACTTGACGAGTGGGTTAGGAAGGTCCAGACTGCTAAGCTCACCAAACACAAAGAGATTCGGGACTTCTTCAAGGATGAGCACGGTCTCTCTTATGGCTATGCAAACACAATGGCACATATGGTCCGAGATGTGATCGAGGGTGTAAAGTCTGAAGACACACTTATCGAGGAGCAGTACGCAGGTGCAAAGACTGACCTGCTACCTATCTATAATGCAGTCATCAAGGCTGTAGAGAAGTTCGGAAAGGATGTGGAGATTGCACCGAAGAAGACTTACGTTAGCCTCAGATGAAAGAAACAGTTTGCAATCGTGCAACCTTTCACAAATACCCGAATGGACATCGGGCTGATAATCAAGGGAAAGGATACTACAGAGCGACTTGAAGAGGGTGGCAAATGGAATGGTATGTGCACTCACAGGGTGAGAGTGACAGAGAAGGGTGAAATCAATCCTGAACTAGTAGAGTGGCTCAAAGAAGCCTACGAATCTGCAGGATACGCCCACACGACTATCCATCTGCTTTATTCGTCAATGGAAGTAGTCTAATTCAATGGCTTTTTATTAGGAGTGAGTAAAACCTCAACCTGGTTGTCTGATATGCAGAGTATTTTCACCGACTTTGTTGAGTTCATTCGTGGTTTTTTGATTCCATTTGAGCTAGGCGGATTTGCAGAAGTTGTGGCCATAATACCATTCTTGGTTTTCCTCTACATAGTATACCTCATAGTAATGCGTATGATTACACTCACCTTTAGAAAGGTTGGAATGGGAAAAGAAGCCACCAGTGGAATCAAGCTGATGCTCCGTTTGTTATTCCTAGTATTTGGAGTGACAACATTGCTCGGTGCTGCTACAATCATTCCTGGAACAAGCCTCGTGACAGGTGGTGCTCTAATTGGAACTGCAATTGGTTTGGCATTCTCAAAAGCACTCTCAAATATGGTGAGTGGATTCTATGTCTTGGGAGCTAGACCATTTCGGGTTGGGGACTATGTTAAGATTGGAGATGTTGAAGGAATTGTATTAGAGATTACTCTCAACTATACTCGTCTCCTGCAATCAGATTACACAAGAGAGTACGTTCCTAACAGTAAGGTCGTTGATTCACAGCTAACAAACTACCGTAGAAGGATAGATGACCTCATGGAGGAGAGAGGCAGGGAATATCAAGAAACCCGTCAAAAATCCAGTAAGGTCAGAGCTGCACTAGATGGGCTCCGTTCTCTTACATCGGGTACCGAGGTCTTTCGCTACTCCTTTGAAGTCGATGTTCACAAGGACTTTATCATAGAATCAGTTGATGCATATTTTGACCAAATCTGTGAGAAGTGGAAAGACGAGTTCATTGAGAAACCCGAGGTCCTCTTCTGGGCTGAGACCATGTTCGGTCTCATTTACAAAATTACTTACATAGTGACTGATCCCATGGACATTCTTGGAAAGGGATCAGATTTCGCACACGAGATCTCGCGTTTCCAACACGCACTCAAAGTTATCTGAGGAGACCTACGAATGTAGAATGAACATACTACGTGCATAGATTATGGCATAGTTTCTAATTTGGAGATTTTGTCTGCAATCCGGTCCAGTTCCTCAATTGCTTTATCACCGTCTTTGCGCGCCCTCCACTCATTGGCTCTGGGATCGAGCCCCAGTCTATGAATTGGACCCTCTTCTTTGAACAAGTTCTTAATTGTAGACTCTGAAAGTCGAGCGCCATGGGCTGATTCAACATAGGTCTGTAGCTTTGTGAGGTAATTAACTCGCTTACCTCGTACTGTTTCTTTCAGCATCTCAATAATCTGTAAAGCAATATCCTTCAATACAGGGAAATGTTCTCCTGACCAGTCAAACTTGGTCACGTCTGAGAGTGTCCATGCATCATCCTCTTTCACAAGAATACGTTTGTACTGTTGATAGAGTGGTAGAAATATGCCCACAATAGAAACAACGGCACCTGCAAGAGCGACGATATGAAATAATGGATTAATAATGAGTCCAAGATATACTAAGGCCACCTCTATCATTGACAGGAGAACTATTGCAAGCCCATAGAAAAACAACAAGACCACTCGAAGAGGTCCCCAATCAACACCATAAAGGTCTCTTAATGAAACGAGGGCATCTGGAGCAGATTTCTTCAGCTTTTCTTCTAATTTCAATAGGAAGACGACTCTCTGAACTGTTGCGAATCTGAACCATTGAATAGTGTAGATGGTAATGATGACGAAGCAAGAGGCAAAGGCTATGATTGGTATCCATGCATACGTGAGTGGGGATGACTCTACACTCATTGTGGTGACAAACACGTTAACACCTAGCATCACTACGGTCAAACAAAGAGCTGCAACTTGCCACATGGTGGATGTGTATCCTCTAACATCAGCCCATGCATCGTTCATCAGTTCAATTGTGATCTGGGGGTGTTCACTCATTGGTCCTGTCCTCCATCATCTAGAGTTGAACTCCGCAATATAATCCCTAGCATATTAACGGACCTATCGAACAGGAGACAAGATTCGGTACTTAGGCTGTAAAATTGGTGATCTTAGGTCACAGAAAACCAAACTCAGTCCTAACTTGAATCTCCAGGTCCGTGATAGTCCTTCGTTTTTATCTCAATCTATCTACCTCTAGAAAAATACTTTGACAGAATGATTTGGGAAAAGGGGAGAGGAAGAATCTCTTCTTCCCCCTATTCACGTTTTGATAAACTTCTAGAACCCCTGAGAATCATCAAAATACCCATGATTGGTAGCGGTGCGAAAGTGAAAGTCAGGTAGAGAATCTCACTTGCCGCGATGAGATTATGTAGAGCTCCAAAGCCCATTATTCCCATGAGGAAATCCGATAGCTGATAGAACATAAAACATACAATTGTAATCACCATGGTCCTTGATGCATTAGATTTGAATGCTTCAGATTTTGTGTCATCATAAGTTGGATTACCCGCAGACACTCCTATCCCAACTAGAGCAGAACCAAAGCTAGCCGAGAGCAGGATTGGCGTGATGAAAACAACCTCCAAGATTGTAAGGTTAAACACTATGGCAACAATTGTGGATGACACTAGTACAACTGGCATGATGTAGAGGAATGTCTGGGTAACTCGTGCCAGTATGAATCTTCGAGGCCCTTGAGGAGCGGTCTTGATCATCCAGAGCTGGTCCTTTGATTCCAGAAAACCTATGCCTCCAAAGCTCGTTCCTCCAAGGATTACAAAAGCCAACCCCATCATCACGAGAATCGATCGTAAATCAACCTCACTAGGCATATACCCTCCGCGAATGCTCAAGAGAAGGGGAAAAGCTACAGACATTACAAACATTATCGAGATTTTTGATATGTTCTGAGCCTTTCTTCCAAAGTCCTTCATTGCAGTTACGAGAAGGATTCCAAATGAACCAGGAATTGCTCGTTTAATTCCTCTTAGGAGAATATTGTTCTTTCCAGTTGACACTACAGACTCCATTCTAGCTCCAGCGCTGAGTGTGAACAATCTATCTGCCGCTGAGATGCCGATTGCGAGAACAAATACAATGAATGCGCTCTGCAGTAGTAGAACCACTGCGAAATCCAAGCTAAGGATTACACCTAAGTCCCCAGCGTATCCAACTCCATTGAAGATGATTGCACTCCCTGTAATCAAATCTGCACTCCAAGTGAAAGGCATCACGAGGAAGATGTTCCATCCTAGGATCTCAGCCACAAAGTTTGCCGCAAGCTGTATTCCAACAAGAGGAAGAACAACCACGAAACCAAGAAGTATGGCAAGTGCATTAGCAAGGTCTTTCCCACGTGGCGACTCTCCAAGCTTTGATTGAATTGCCACACTGAGGAGATTGGAAAGCCATATCGTGCTCAAGGTCACTATCAATATTTCTGAGTAGATGAGAATCTGTCCAATCAAGGATACTTGCAGCACTGAAACAAAAGGAGCCAATAGAATGGGGGCTGAGAATAGAACAAGCAATCCATTAGCGGGCAACTTTCCCAGAAACGATCCTACTAACAT
>JAGXOC010000135.1 GCA_019894665.1 Candidatus Thorarchaeota archaeon | reverse complement strand
GTATCGAATCCAAATTGTTCATAGAGTCTAACCGCTGGTGTATTCACAGGGTCTACTCCAAGTGTGAAGTTCTGTGCTTCCTGACTCCTGAGTACTTCTATGGATTTACCCAGCAAGGTCTTTCCCAATCCTTTCCCTCGAAACTTAGGATGAATACCTATAGATTCTAGATGCTCCTCCTCATCAGAACGTGATACGATGAGAATGAATCCTACAATAGTTCCGTCAGATAGAATCGCAAAAGATGCGTCTTCATTGATCTGATGAGACCTATCGAAGTTTTTCTCGAACTCCTGCCTTCTTTGCACATCTGTCAAATCGTATATCCATCTTGCCTCGCCTGTTGTAAATGCCTCATGGTAGCATTCAAAGATCGCGTCATTATCAAACTCTAACAATGGTCGATACTCAAATCCAACTGGAAGATTGATTTCTCTAGGTCTATCATCAATTGGACTACTGACCATGAAGTTCGTGTCTTCTAGCTTATTCCAGTCTTCTGCTTCGTACCAGGAGCTCCTTGTTTTGAACGTGTAAAGATTATCCTCAGATATGTCACCAAAAGCGACCTCGATTCTTGTCAAACCATTGGATTTTGCATAGGCAATGAGGTTTGAGATAAGAAGCCGAGCGATCTTCTGCTTATTCGTACGTGAGATTACGAAAGGTTGCCACCGTCCCACTTCGCCCATTGTGTCCGTTACACGCTCAATACCCATCCACCCTACTATCTGACCTTCTTCAAATGCGACCAAAGCAACCTCAATTGGAAATCGCTCATTCATCGTCTTGAGATATTCTTCAACCTGCTCGGTCGTATAATCCCCTAAGCCCTCTAGTCTTCTGACCTCTGCGGATAGATGTGCCAAAGTTTTGATATCGAGATCTTCCCATTTACTGAATAAAATCTCAGTCTTCTTGATCTTGTGTTCTTTGTTCTTAACCATAATATCACACTCCTAATCTTTTGAGGGACTGACAAGCAGTTCATACTCCTGACCTGGTTTCTGGATTGGTTTCCTCAGAAGATAGGCAACTCAGAAGAAATCTCGCTTCACTCATTGCACACTGACGATAGACCCAAGCCAATGATGAAAATACCAAAACCAACAGAGAACGTCATTGTCTTCAGCCTACCTCCTTATGAGTTGTAAGTCGGTCACACTTGACTAAGTTCATAAGTGTTGCTAACTGCGCGTGTCTCTCAGGTGGCTGTTTTGGCGCAAGTAGAATACACATCGGTAATTCTCCGTTTCGGAGAGCTTGGAATAAAATCAAGTCAGACACGCCGCCGGATGACAAATCTTCTGATCCGCCATATCGAATCTGCTCTAAGGGAGAACAACGTTTCATACGAGAAAGTTCATTCAGTCTATGGCAGAATATACATTGAAACAGACAAAGCCATGGAAGCTGCTCAGGTTGCAGCAAAGGTATTTGGAATTGTTTCAACATCTCCCGTTGTTGAGACCTCCGCCGAAATGGATGCGATTCTCAATGTTGGTGAACAGCTTGCACGAGCACATTTCAAGAAGGGGCTCACATTTGCTGCAGGCGCTAGAAGAATAGGCGAACATACCTTCTCAAGCCAAGATGTACGAGGTAGTCTTGGCGAGAGGATCTTAGAGGGAATCCCTGAACTGGAACTTAAAGTCGATCTATCCAATCCGGAACAATCAATCTATGCAGAGGTCCGTGATGAAAAGGCACACCTCTTCACTCAAACAATCAAAGGTGTTGGGGGAATGCCCACAGGATCTCAGGGAAAGGTAGTCTGCACAATTTCAACAGGTCTTGATTCCCCAATCGCGGCATACAAGGTGATGAAACGAGGGTGTATTCCTGTCTTTCTACATCTCGACAATACACCATATGCTGATGAGCACTGCTCCGAGATTGCAGTGAAACAAGCAAATTTGCTCGCCAAATACATCCATGGGTTCGAAGTTAAACTATACATTATTCCTCACGCTCCAGACATTGAGGAGGCTCAGAAACATGCTCCCGAGAAGATGACCTGTCTATTCTGCAAGAGGAACATGCTGAGAATTGCTCGTGAGATTGCCATTATGGAAGATGCAGATGCCATAGTCACTGGCGAGATTATTGGAGAACAGGCATCGCAGACAATAGCAAATCTGCGAGTAATCGAGCAAGCTGTGACAGACTTTCCAATCCTTCGACCTTTAGCTGGGGAGGACAAGGTAGACATCGAGCACCTTGCTCAAGAGATAGGAACCTATGAGTTTGCCAAGGAAGGAGCATCCTGTTGCACACTGAATCCAAAGTATCCCTCAGTGCGAGCTGACCCAGAACAGGTAGCATCTTTTGAAGAACCAATGGACTTGGGAATTTTGAAGGAAGAGCTCAAGAATGCACGAATTATGATCCTTCGAAAAGGCAAATGACAAGTCGCCCTATAAACGCCCTAATTCCTCTAAAACTGCTAAGAATTCCCGATATTGAGTCTTCACGCACTGGAGAAACCCTTTCCGGTAATACAAAGTTCTTAAAGAAAATCAGTCTGGAAATGGATGTATAAAGGCTGCAATTTGCAGTTAGAGGAGTAAAAACGTCTTGCCGCGATCAAGAAAAGAACGCATCATACCAGTAGCCCCTATTGACAGACTCATCAGAAAAGCCGGAGCCGGGCGAGTGAGTGACAAAGGCGCCGAACGCCTTGCTCAGATTCTAGAAGAGGTCGGAGAGACCCTCGCGCGAAGAGCGTTTGAGATAACCGAGCACACCGGCAGGAAGACAATTACGGACAAGGACATCGACTTGGCCTACAAACAATGGAATCGATAAAACTGATTCAACGTGTAGGTTTTCAAGGCAGCATCCTTACATTATTGTGTCCAATCATGAGTATTGGTGATTAGTCATGACAAAAAGAGTTGAGACTGTAAAGGACATGACAGTACTTCTCTCAGTGCATGACGTTTCACCGCTTTATGAAGATGACATTGTCAAGACTTACGACTTTCTCTCTGATTTCGGAATCTCTAGTGTGACTCTTCTTGTCACTCCATTCTATGGACTCAAGAAGATCAACAAAATCTCAGAGAGTGACATGTTTACAAAATTTCTCAGTTCATTAGACTTGGAGATTGCAATGCACGGATATTCTCACTTTTCGAAATCTGGCTCGTTGAGCGAGTTCAATGGGATGGTTCAGGAAAAAGTGGCTTTACGACTCAAGGATGGTGTTTCTATTCTCACCAAAGGATTTGGACTGAAACCAACTGGTTTCGTATCACCCTTGTGGGAATCGCCTCCGAAAGTGGTCAAGGCTGTCAAAGAAGCTGGACTTGGATTTTGTGTAAATGGGAATAGCATTCACCGAAACTCAGATGACACGATTTTCAACACAACTGAGCGAATTGTCAGTGAAGGCCAGCGGGTTCTGAACATGGAAACATCCCTCATCGAGATTGAACTTGGAGGGTCTCTACAGATTGGCATACACCCTCTTGATCATAGCACAAACAAGCTCTTCGAAGTACTAGAAGACCTCAAGGACAGACTCGGATACAAGTTCATGGGTTACTCTGACTATCTGACATCCATTACCTGACTCATTTAACTTTCTATGAGTAAAACCATGAGAAGGTGCTAGCCACCCATAACTAGCACACTCCCTATTCTTGTTTTCCACTAGTCCTTCAATCCGAGACTCTTAACAAGCTCTTCGACTAAGTCACGAGGTAGAAAGCGGGCTTGTTCAATAATCATGTCGATCTCATGATTGGGTACTCCCTTTCTGATGAGTTCTACTTTAAGTTCCTCTAACTCGAATTGACTCAGTTTCTCGGTTGGTATCTCTTCCTCAACACTTGATGTTTCGATTCCCGATTCTGGTTCTTCGGTCTCTAATTCATCCTCATCAAGGAATACCCGCTCTTCAGCTGGTTTTGCAGGAACCGTTGTAGTTTCGATGACTTCGTCTGGAGTAGAGATTTTTCTAGAAGATTCACGAGCAACTTCTTCAAGAATCTCTTCAACGGTCTTTCCTTTCGTACGAGCAGCACGGATAGCTTCTTGTGAAATGACCTCTTTAACGAAAGCAGCTTGTTCGCTCATCTTCATCTTGGAGATGTCTGCAACGAACTCATCAAGCTCCGTTGGACTCAAATGGGTCAATATCGATAACTGAATCAGGAGATCCCTGATCTCTGGGACCTTGATTGGCACAGAAACCTCCGGCATATCTATTGATTGCCGTGTAATCTCAAGCTTCTCGAATGTGTCGTTGAAGAGGTCTGCAACGAGTTCTTGTCTAGTCTTACTGTCTGTAATTGGTTTGGGAATCTTCCCTTTCCTTAGTGCCTTGATCAGTCCATTGAGTTGTCTCAGCCGTTTTGGAATACTGAATATCCTAGTCCACAACACTGCTACGAGGACAATCAGGAACAACGAAGGTGTTGCCAGGGAAATTAGCTGACCCATAGTTACCTGTTCTGGTGTTGGTATTATTGTTACTGAGAGTTCAAGTTCTTTTTGTTCGTAATTATCTAGACTCAGGAATATTGTGATGTCCACATATTCAGTACTAATACCAACAGAGATGAGTGGTGCATCAACGCGTATTGTGAGGAGGTAAATACCTGGTTCTGAGGTTGAACTGTTAGAAACAATCTGGACTAACGCATCCTCACTTGACACGGTGAAAACTGCATCTGTTATTCCCTCACCGGGATTATCTAACCAATACTCATAGTAATTGACTAAGATATCAATCGATTCTCCATAGTACATTGAAATTGTGTTATTATTGGCAACATTATCCGAATGGAATTCAAGAGCAGTTGGTCTTTCAATTATCTCAATACTTAGTATCAATGCATCCTGTGAAGCATATCCTTGTCTGTGTTCGAGTTCGATTACAATGCTTATGTAGAATGGATCACCAGGGAGCGCTTGAGCTATTCCCGATTCTCGTTCGAAAAGATTCCCTGAAGTAGAATCGAATATGAAATAGTATGTTCCATTTCCGAGATCTACTACTTCGATAATGATAGTTCTAACTGTAGCTCCACCATATATTGTAGCGGTTATTGTAGCTCCGGAAAGACCTCCCACATATCCATCAGAGTCATCTGTATCATTGTAGAAGAAACTGATTGGAATCATATCACCAAATGGTAATTCCAGGTGATCGACTTCATTGTCTATCTGATTATCATTGGGAGTCGAAAGATCAATTTCGGTAGGAACTTCTTCAATTAGGAGCGATACGCTTCCTGTACTAATCTGATAATTGAGTTTATCAAAATCGATTGTGACTGTATACCGTACTCCAGAATCTAGATATGTTGTGTCAATCAATACAGAATAGTAGCCATTTCCGAGGTCTGTAGCTTCTCCACTGAATATTCCCCAATTGTATGTCGCTGTAGTAGCATTTTCAATTCCAGTATCGAAATACGTATCACTGTAGTAAAATGTGAGATTTCCAACCCAACCCCAATATATTACACCTGGAATTGGACTGACAACTTCCGTTGTTATTTTACTAATTGTAATTGCAAGGTCAACCCTATCCTCAGCTAGATTACTATCACCTGGTATTCCATCAAATACTACTCCCCATGTCCCGTAAGACAGTTGTGAGGTATTGAAGTGTAGTTCCCACAAACCTGAGGTTACATTGAATGTGAAGGTTTCATTAATGCCAAATCCTGAATCGATCCATCGTATGGTGGCATTATCGATGACAGTTTTTTGTTCTGTTTCAGTATAATTCAGATAGAATGTAATCATATC
>JAGXOC010000134.1 GCA_019894665.1 Candidatus Thorarchaeota archaeon | reverse complement strand
AAACTAGAGTGTACTAGATACAGCGGTGTATCACTTCTGGTCCTACTTCCTCGAACTCCTTCTTGATTGCCTGAAAACATTCCACTCGTGACTTGATAGAGTCGCGTTTCTCAGGATGATAGGATCAACGTCTGGAAGCCCTACAAAGATTTCTAAGATTACTTGAAGAGATAATACTATTACCGAACACTTTGGTAATTCTATATAATTCAAGGTGGGTGCGTTGAGGCGATTCTTTGCAGCAATAGTATTTCTATTAGTACTGACGAGTTGTACAATCATGTTTCTTCCTGCAAAGGTCAGTTCTAATCCGATAGCAATTACTCAGCATAATTTCGATTCAGGTGGCATATTTATGGGGGACAACGTAAGTATGCCAGAATCTGAGGTTAACATAGTATTGGACCCCTTTGATACAAAAATATTCGAATTAAGAAGTGTCTTTACTCTTACAAGTGTGATAAATCAGAGTCTACTCACAGCTTTTGCTTATCCATTTGAATGGAGCTATATTTCAGATGATCATGCGGTAATGGATTGCGAGTTCGAAATAGAACAAAATCAGGAGCAGATTGATTTTGTGACCCTGACCTTTGAACAAGTCGTTACGACATACAATGCGACAACTGGTAATGTTACTTATTCGGATATTGCTGAGTGGGGATGGATGGAAGATCATCATTTTGCAGCATTTAACTTGTCATTTGTCGAGAACTCCCCAATAATGCTAGAAGTCAAAGGAAGCTCTTCACTTGGGATTACAGGAAATTATGAGTTCAGATATTGTGTTGGATCTGCATACAGCTGGCATGGTGTGACTCATGAGATTATAACAATAGATGTGAAGGGTATGGAAAATCGAAGTGTCCGTTATGGAGATGATATCTATGTTCATGAGTTTGCAGGATTCTTCCCAGAAATCGGACTAACTACGACACAGAATCAAACATGGAAATCTGCAGTTTGGGATCTTACTATACAAGGTGACGATTTCGAAATAACACATGTTGGATTCGGAGGCCAGAGCTATTCATACTGGGATCCTTTGATGATTCAAATTCAAGAATTGGCTCTAATCATTATCCCGGTTACTGGAGTAATCATTGGTGGGATTTATTTTGCTAAACGTAGGGGTGCAATCTAAATCAAGGTATATGAATTAGAACGTTGTATTTCAGCTTTGATTATTTGAAATGAAAAGAAAGAGAATCGAAGGGGGCCTTACAGCCCACCTTCGGAAACTAGAGTATGTACTAGATACAGCGGTGTATCACTTCGGGTCCTACTTCCTCGAACTCCTTCTTGGACACCCACATCTTCTGGAATGTCTTTAGTGAGCCGAGAATGCTTCCACCGATCCAGACAGAGTACTGTCTCTCAGGAGGAGCAATGATTCGGACCTCGATGTTCTCGGGGACTAGCTCAGTGATCTCCTTATGGAGCCTCTCCTTGAGTCCTGGGAACATGGTTGAGCCACCTGACAGTACGATGTTGGCGTATAGGTCACGCCTCAAGTCGACGTCACAGTCTTTGATAGACTCGACAATGTGGTCGTCGAGTGGTATAGTATCTAGACCAATGGCACTTGGGTTGAAGAACAGCTCGGGTGCCTGGAACCTCTCTGCACCAACAGTGATTACCTCACCGTCTGGTAGCATGTAGGGTTTGTCAACACCAGCCTTGTCAGCGACTGTCCTCTCCCTCTCGGGATCAAGAGCTACGTAACATAGCTTTTCTTTGACATCTCTGACAATCTCTTTCTCTGCACCGCTCACGAATGAGTAACCCCTCTGTCTGAGGAGTCTGCGCAGATACTCGGTGATGTCTCTACCAGCAAGGTCAATTCTCTTGATAGCGTGGTTGATTGAGAAGCCCTCATAGATTGGTACTATGTGGGTCACACCATCGCCTGAGTCAATGACCAGACCAGTTGTTCTTCCAGATGCGTACAGTGACAGTACTGCCTGTGTGGCAACATACACTGCGGGCACTCCGAAGTTATCAAACATAACAGATGCCATTCGCTCTCTGTTTTCTCTAGGGTTGAATGGTGCTTCAGTAAGAAGTACCGGATTCTCGCTGGGGTCTATCTTAAGATCGTTATAGAACGTATAGCTCCATATTTTCTCAATAGCATCCCAGTCTTCAACAATTCCATGAGAGATCGGATAAACCAGACGAAGTACACCACGAAGGTTGATAGCTTCCTCACCAATGTAGTAATCACGTGTGTAGTGATCCACGTCAGTCATGATTGACTCATAACGTGGGTAACCAATTAGTGTGGGCCAAACGCTTCGAGGTTGATCTTCACCGGCGTAACCGTTCTTGCTCAAGCCAGTCCCATTGTCAATGACAACAGGTTTGGCGCCAAGAAATTCGTCTTCAGCCATAATATATCGGTCCTCGTTTGTGATTGTTGGTCAGCTCAGAGCTTTTGAGACTCTGTTCTAACAATTTGTTATGGAAGAATATATTTAAGCGTACGTCCGATAGGTATCGACTGTTTCGATAAGTATTTTAATAATGTACTTTATATCGTGTTTTTGACGCGTTTTTTAACGATTTCAAGCCAAAGTAATATTTTATATTCGATAAGTATAATAGCAACCTACTTACAATTACTAGCTAATATATCCGCGAGTGGTGCTAGAAGATGCTCAGAAAACCTGTTGAAGATATTATCCGCGCAGAGATTGAGACAGTCCGAGCTAGAAGAATCATCCTTGACCAGCTCGAGGGAGGACTGTTGACAGGGGCTGAGCTGCGAGAGAAGATTTCTACTGACATCAAAGCCCAAATGGTAGCGGAAGGCGCAAGCAAGAAAGAGATCGCCAAGGTCAAGGTGACCAGTCCTAAACTCTATCATAATACGAAACGACTTGAAGAGCTTGGAATAATAGTCAGTTGGAAACAATCTCAGTACCGCCTCTTTGAGTTAGACCCGCGAGCAATCCTTCCCGTTCGCAGAGCCCTAGGAATCTCGAAACCGCTAATGTATATTACTTCGCTGAGCAATCCCGAAGATCAACGACCTTTTGTTCAGTGGTTAGTGAATAACCCCCATTTCAACCCAAAGAAGCTACTTGTCTTTGTCGAAGCAACTCGTTGGACCAGGGGTGTCTCTCGTATTATGGACAGGTTTCTCCCGGACGATGCGTTTAGAGTATGGACAACTGAGTGGAAAGAGGTTCCAGAAGAGGTCACTGGAGGGGAGGAAGAACCTGGATATGGCAATCTGCAGAAGACCTACGAATTCCTGGAGAACGAGATTCTCAATCATCTTCAAGCCCACAATATTATCTTCGACCTGACATTGGGCCCAACTCTCATCACATTGGCCATGGCAAAACTAGCACATGAATATTCAACCACGGCATTCCATGTTTCGCGATATGATGCAGCTGATGCAGATGTCAGCTACTACTGAAGGAAGTGATTCTTTGAAAGAAAATGATTCGGTTCCAACCCTCTCCTATAGCCCAATACACATCGAGGACAGACTCGACCTCCTGTCCAAGATAGTTCAGAACACCCAAAGAGAAACTCCAGAGAATAACACCAGATTGCAAACGAAAATAGAAAGATGGCTCTTGGACATCGGGTCAATCCAAGGATCTCTAAAGAAAATAAGAGAAGACCTTGTACCATACTTGGAAGGAGTGTTAGGGATAACCTTCGAGAAGAAAGAACTCTTCCAGGTGGCAATGTTTCAACCAAGTACAAAGAACATCTTCATGGAATTAGAGACCCAGTATCGCAGAAGCAAAGAAGACCCTCTTGGTTCAGACGGATTTGCGGAGATGATAAACCTCGGGGAGATGGCGAAGGTCCTAGCGCTGGTGGGTGATGCGGTAATCTCGTCAGCTGTTCTACAACATCTATGGGAACCACACCTAGGCGACGCGGGTAAGATCACTGTGAGGAAGGCAGAGATTGTGAGTAATGAGCATATGGCAAGACTCTGTGACAAATGGAATCTCTATGAGTATCGCATTCATTTTGACCCTGATACTCCAAGCAAATCCGAGATGGAACATGACAAAGGCACGCTCTTGGAAGCAGTCTATGGCATCATTTACCTGGAATATGAGTATAAGATGATATTGAAACAAGTACCACATTTGATCAATACTCGGTGAGGTCGTACTCATCTTCTCGATGAGCAGGAGCATCTGAAACTGGGAATGTCTTGTCGAAGCGTTTGCGTATTTCCTCCGCGATGCCTGCATCAGCGTACACTCTGACGGAGGGGATTGTGCGTGATTGCTGTTTTAGGATTTGCATCAATGGACGGCCCTCCTTGGTTTCATCAAGGCTCACAATGTCAAAGCCCTTTTCACCTCCAACAAGAAGTGGTATCTTTCCAAGAGTCTTCTCACCAAGAGGGGGAGAGACCACATCAATTACAACGCTTCCTTGCTCCTCAGAGAGCTCGTTTTCAGCCTCAATCAACTTTGGAATGTTGTGAAGTGTTTCACGAAACAGCTTTTGTGTGTCTTCCTCGAAGGATGCCAATGATCGAGATAACACCACTTTGAACAGCTTGCGATATCGTATTCGGGATGAATATTCCCTGACGAAATCAATCTCCGATCTATCCAACCATCTGAAAAGGTCTCCATCTGTCATACGTGTGAAGAGACCTATACATTCATTCTTCGACAAGTCCTCTTCTTGCATCCTGAAGTATGTTGCCTTTGAGATCAGTGCTTCAGCGAGTTTGACAGCAGGGTGGAGGTATAGGTCACTGAACATCCAATTCCTACTGAGAATAAAAGCCTCCAAAGAATGTAGGGCTTTCAACATGAAGGCGCGGATGTACTTGCCTTCTGGATTCTTCACCACACGATTGGTCAACATCACCCTCTCAGCAGGGAATATACCTAGCTGAACTCCACTGAAGTGCGCATCTCGGATGAGATAGTCTGTCTTGTCGATGTCTAGAGGGTGGTCTAGAAATTCTGTCAAAAGATCCTTGATTGGGTCATTAGCCTGTCTCCGAAGTATATTGACAACATCTTTTGGTTCAATATCATTTTTTTCTAACGTATCGGTGAGACTGCTATTCAGGATGAGAAAAGTACCCAAATCTAAATGATCAAGACCAGCCCACGAATGAAGTGCATACTCAATAGTGTGTGACGTGGGAGGATGGCCCACGTCGTGCAAAAGCGCTGCAGCTCTGAACAGTTTCTGGTGGTATTCATCTAGCAGGCGAGAGAATGGCACAAAGCATGCAGTATCTAGATCATCGCAGTAGTTCACCACTCGAATGGATTTCTGCGCTAAGAAGTTAGTACCAATACAGTGCTCGAATCGAGTGTGTGTAGCACCTGGATAGACCAGATGAGCCGGTCCCAACTGCCTCACATATCTAAGTCTGAGCATCTCCCATGTTGAAATGATATCAAGTTCCCAAGGTTCAAGCAGAATTGCTCCGTGCACAGGGTCTTGAATGGCTTTCTGACGGGTGTGTTTCGCCCCCATCGTGATGAAGTGATTGTGTTCATCAACCGCTTTCTGAATACCTTGCCAGCTTGCTCCTTTCTGCTCTTGAGCAGCTTCTATCTCAGCTTCTCGTAACCCAGTCAAGCGTATGAGCTTGATGACATCAATATCGAGATCATCTGACATAATCTAGAGGCCCCACTAAACTGACCCTGAGCCAGTATTTAAGCCATCACAATTGGATAGACTAATTTAGTTTCCGGGACCGTTTCACATGTTCTCGCGCTGCTGAGTACTCCAGGGTATTTTCATTCTCCATAGCTTGACAGTATTCATTCGGCTGGCAATACCCCCAACGGCGCATGACTTTACACAATGTGGATCCATATGCCTTGTAGAACGGAGCATCAATGAGGTTTGCTTTAGACAGATATGTTGCTACAGTCTTTATGCTTCTCTTGACAAATGCTAATCGTATACAAGGAGGGGCTCTCTCGACTGTTTTCCACAGTATTATTTTGAACAGACGATACCAGAGCAGACATTTTTTCGCAACATATAGG
>JAGXOC010000133.1 GCA_019894665.1 Candidatus Thorarchaeota archaeon | reverse complement strand
GTTGAAGGCCGAGTACAAATGCTGCTGCAACCGTCACGAAGAAGGACGCAACACCTGCAGAGAGCACTGTAGATTTCTCTTTCTGCATAACTCTTCGTAAGGTCTTGAACATTAGAAGAGCCAGTCCATAACCCAATACAACAGAGAATATACCCATATTGAACAGGTTTAATCCGTAGGTCAGGATTCCACCATCTCCATAGAGTGCTTGGACAAAGAGCACAAGTGCCATGATTATCATAGCGACCCAGGGACCGACCATCACGGCGAGAAGAGTCGATCCTACGAGATGTCCGCTTGAGAACGGCGGCACTGGAAAATTAACCAATTGGGCCGCAAAAATGACCGCAGCCAATACTCCCATGAACGGAACAATCTTTTCGCTAAGCCTCTGTTTCACTTTCCTGTAAGCAATAGCCATCATGGATGCACTTACTACTAGTAGCAAGATTTGCAGCCATATCGGTATTATTCCATCAGGAACGTGCAGTCTCTGGTTTCCTCCGGTGAGAGTTATTCAGATTCATTTAAGTGTGTTACTTCTTGTGAATTCGTGTTACTTGTATGGGTGATTCGTGTCATGACTCTAAAGAGATTCGGAGTATCAGTTCCAGAGGACCTATTAGAAAAGTTCGATGAACTAGTTGAGAAAAAAGCATATGTGGGTAGGTCTGAGGCAATTCGGGATGCGATGCGTGCTTATATCTCACAGACCGAATGGGAAGAAGACCAAAAGGGCGCATTGGCAAGTCTGAATATTGTCTATCAACACAAACCAAAATTGATGGCAGATTTAATGAAGGCACAGCATGATGCTCATGCCCAAGTGATTTCAACGGTGCATGTGCACGTTTCACAAACCCACTGCATGGAAGTAATCACGCTGAGGGGAGACCGAGAAGCCATTGAAAGACTTACCAATAAGGTGTCAGGTCTCAAAGGTATAGAGTTTGTCAGACTATTCACCTTTGTTCTCCCGGAGGGAAGCGACATAGGACTTAGTCATACTCATTGAGTGATTTTGCAGTAACAGACCTCAAATTTCCGCCGTCCGATAACTTATTCTAGGGCGAGTATACTAACCGGATTTTGAAGGAGTTCTAATTAATGCGAATAGGAATTGAATTCGTGCCGGACAAACCAATTGAGAAGATACTCAAATGGACAAAGCTTGCTGAGGAAGTGGGTTTTGATAATGTCTGGATAACTGATCATTATAACAATCGTAATGTTTGGGCTACACTCACAGCTCTTGCTATGAACACTGAGAAAATCATGCTGGGACCAGGAGTAACAAACCCGTTCCATATCAGTCCTGCACTGACTGCTTCAGCTGCAGTGACTATCAATGAGCTCAGCAACGGACGAGCAGTGATTGGAATGGGAGCAGGTGATAAGGTCACTCTGAGCTCTCTTGGAATCAAATGGGACAAACCTGTGTCAGCAGTTGTCGAATCTATCAAGTACATGCAGGCATTGACTGCAGGTGACAAGTTCAAGGCTGATGGCAAGGTATTCAAGGTCAAGAGAGCCAAGCTTGCAATTGTAAAGAAGAAAGAAGTATTGGATGCCGATGGAAAACCAATAATGGAAGGGGATAAGCCTCTGAAGAAGGCTCCGAAGATCCCTATCTATGCTGGTGCTCAGGGTCCAATGATGTTGGCGAGGACTGCGGAAGTTGCAGATGGTATCCTCATCAACGCAAGTCATCCCAAAGACTTTGATCTTGCGATGGAAAAGATCAAGGAGGGTGTTGAGAAAGCTGGAAGGGACATCAAGGAAATCGATGTGACTGCTTATGCTTCATTCAGCATCGGAAAGACTAGGGAAGAAGCCCTTGAGGGTGATGCAAAGATCGTTGTTGCGTTCATCGTAGCAGGTTCACCTGATGTTGTTCTAGAACGACATGATTTGGACATGGATGCATGTAACAAAGTCCGAGCACTCTTAGGAGAAGGGAATTTCAAGGACTTGCCAAGCGCTATCACTGACGAGATGATCGATGCTTTTGCTGTTGTCGGAAACAGAGATCAGTGTATCAAGCGTATCGAAGAACTTGGAAAGGTTGGTGTGACTCAGTTCGTTGTGGGCTCCCCAATCGGTCCCAAAAAGAGTGATGCAATAAAACAAATTGGAAAGGAAATCATTCCTCACTTCAAGAAGTAGTTCATCTAGTATTAGAAAAAATGTCATAGTGGCCTAATGTAGGCCGCTATGCACTCTCTAGTTTTTTTATCTGAGAGCTTGAAGAGCTCTACCGGCTAGAAACCAACTAATGTCGCCTAACTGCTCGTGAGGCATATAGAAGATGGAGTTCTTATCATAGAGTAACCTCACGCTAGCAGGGAACTCTTCATCTGCATCCTCAAAGACCAGAAGAACCTTCACCATTGGTAGAAAAGAAATCTCAATTCCTGCATCACCAAAATCTACCCTCTTCCCACCTAGACGCTCGAGCGCAGCGAATAATTTCTCTTTGTGCTCCGTGTATGCTTCGGTGAGTCTCCCAATGTCCCCTTCATCAAAAGCGTATCTGCAGGCCCATGAACCACTGAGTGAATTGAATTTCACCCACTCACCAGCAACACCTTCATCCTTTGACTTACTATGATAATAAAGATGCGGAACAATTCGACTGGTATGAGACTTCTTGTCTGCAATCACATCATAAGTCTCTCCGGTTTCAAAATCCACTCTTAGACCTAGAATATCGACATATTTGTCACCAATACCGAATTTGTTTCGAAGTGTACGGATGTCATCACCAAAGTTGTCCCAGCTCCACCAAGCAGAGCTTGTTTCAACTTCCGCAGCATTGAATCTTCCTGCAAGTTCACGAGAAAGACTTGACCAGTATTCAAGAATGTCATCGGTCATTGATATCAGCTCTTCTCATGGGAGAATTTACAATCCGTAATTCCAACTGCATCACAGACTGCGTTCCTTGCATTATAGCCTGCAATATGGAGGAGAGCATCTCCATACTCTCTATCCTTAGCCATTGAAGCAGTACAGGGGTAGGAGTGGTGCGCTTTAGCTATCTCGTCAAAAAGGGTGTCTGTATCTTTTATCGACTTACCCCTAATTTTCTGACTAACATACCAAGTACAACCACATGGTGCCGATCTGACTGGACCAATCTCAGCGATAGAGTCATCTTTAATGTCAACATAGTGAATTGGTTTTCCGACACGATACGTTTCCATGAATTCATCAATCAATTTTCCTTCCCCAGGTTCAAGTGTACAGAATGGTTTGGGAAATGCATTTTCAATTCCAATATTGTCCAATGTTTCCTTCACTTGCGCCCTCAGACCAGGAGGCACCCATGTTGGATCTTCTATGGGAACAATCACAGCCTTTGCACCAGTGGCTTCCACCAATAGATCTACAGATGATAGGATATCATGATGGATTGCAACAATAAGAAGAAGGTCACAGCTGGTCAGATTCAATTCAGCGATGTGTTTTTCGGGGTCCTCAATCATTGTCGGCATTGGAGGATCTGTGGGGTGAATACCAACAATATCTCCAACGTGCGACCCGTAGCCGCTTCTACACTCTGAACAGACTGGTTCGCAACCCTCGCAGAACGACTTGAAGTTGATCAGATTTCCAATCACACGTTCAGCAAAAACATCACCGTATATTGTCCCAATTCTCAAAGATACCACCTGTGAATTATCAACCCATTATTAAAATTGTAAAAAAGGGTGGTGTTTGCGGCTCAGTGCTTCCGGCTGTGATATCAGAAACATAATAAACGGCATAAATCACATCAAATCCGGATGTCTGTGATATGGCATTAGGCGATTTCCTGTTTCCTCATGCAGATTTGATCCTCATAGTGGCGAGATCATTTGAGACTGACGTCGAGTCTGTCAAGAACAAATTCTCATCTGAGTATCAGGACAGTGCTGCAGTTGTTAGACTGAACAAGGGAGACCTCCAGAGACTGGGTCTGAAGGATGGGGGTAGTGCGAGAGTGAAGGCGAAGGCAGGAAGTATTATTGTCCGTGCTTTTGGCGATGACAAAGTTCCTGAGGGCTCTGCTATCGTGCCCCATGGACCATGGGCGCTGGCTCTTGTATCAGTACCAAAAGATGGGTCACCACCTCAGATGCATGGTGAGTCTGTCACTGTTACACGCACCGATGAAAAGGTCACTTCTCTTGAGAATCTTCTTGAGAGTTCCTAATTTGTTCTATGACCTTGTCAGTTCTGCCCCTTTCGAATTGTAGGTGCACGCGGGAGTTCTTTTTGAGAAGGTCCTTGAGTTTTTGTGCAACTTTCATTGCATTCTCTCGTTCTCCATCTGCAGAGTCCCACTCCTTCTTTGCTGAGGCTTGAACCCGTGCTCTCTGGATTGGTTTAACTGAAATCTCTCTCTCAAAGAGACCACTTGGCGGAGGCTCATTTCCAATTACCGCTTCGAAGAATTGCCTACGCGCCTTCTCCCATTCTCGAGCTTGTTCGAGCTCTTTAACGTGGTACCCTTCTCGATGAACCTCTAGAACATCATATGGACAAGAGTGTTCACAAGCGCCACAGTAGATGCAGTGATCATCAAGTATTGCTATTTTATCAGCTGTACCAGTTGGATAGATGGCTTTCACAGGACAGATGTTGAAACAATTGTTGCAACCGGTGGGATCGCATTTCTCCAACTTCTTAATTCTAACCTCTCCAGAGAATGGTTTTGTGACCTTCAAAGCGTCATATGGACATACTTTAGCACAAAGACCGCATTTTACACAGGTTTCATCCATGTGAGTCAGTTGACCTGTTATCTTAGGCGGCTCAATCGTTCGTGCACTGGATTCCTTGCATTCAACCTTTATCGCATCATCAGGGCAGATACTTTCACAGAGTCCACAATAGTCACAATGATCTTCATCAACTCTTATCCCAACTGCAGGTTTGAAATCAGGAGGTTCTGCAGATTCAGACCAGAATATCTTGATTGCCTCAGGGCACAGAATTTCGCAAAGACCACAATATGAGCACTTGTCTTCATCGATTTTGATTGTACCAGAAGCAAACTCATCGCCTGAATATTTGACGAGGTCTTTCTTGTGATCCACCTTGACCTCCGCATCCAGTGAACCTGTTGGGCAAACCTTCTCACAGAGCAAACAAGGAGCACATTTCTCTTCATCAATCTCGTGAGTTCCTTCAATCCGGTTGTATGTACTGATAGCATTCTCACCTTCATAGGTGGCATCAAATGCTCCAAATACACAAGATGAATCACAGAGGCCACAAAATGTGCAGAGGTCTGGGTCTACGTTTACTAATGGAGCTCCATCAATCTTTCCAGAAGCGGTCTCCTGCACCGGTCCAAGAGTGATTGCTTCCCACGGACATGGAAGACAAAGACTACATCCAACACATTTGTCAATAGTATGGTCCAGCGTTCTAGTGAGAAGCGAGGTCTTCCAGACTAAGCGGACCTTCCCGTCAACAACATCCATAGAGAGAACAGGTTTCTCACCAATAATCAGACCTGATTTATCCGACATGAGATCACCTACCCGTTACTCCTGCTGCGTCCTTGGATCTAATTCGATTGTCAGTGATTTCTTTTCGTAGTGGTCCAAGGCGAACTATGTCATTAGTGAATCGAGTCACCTGTTCAGCGAAACTATCAGCTTCTGCAGCTGATACGCTTCCGAAATAGAGTCTGCTGCCATCAATTCCTGCGGCCTCAAGCATTTCGCGAATCTTATCGGTTCGATTCATAGCATATCCTGCCCCAGACCGATAGTGGCAATCTTGAACGTGGCAACCAAGAATTGCTACACCGTCGGCGCCTTCAGCAAAAGCCGTTAGGATTGTATCTACACTGAGGCGTCCTGTACAAGGCACCTGTATTGAAATAATGTTAGGCGGATATTTCATTCGTTGAACGCCAGCCCGATCGGCGGCACTGTATGCACACCATCGACACAGATAACCTACAATCGCAGGTCTTAGTGGGTTGAATTTGATTGCAGCTTTAGTTGCGTCTTCAAGTTGTTCATTCGTTAGGCATGGAAGGTCTAAAGCTCCGGAAGGACAAGCAGCAACACACGCAC
>JAGXOC010000132.1 GCA_019894665.1 Candidatus Thorarchaeota archaeon | reverse complement strand
TAGATCAAAGAATTGAGCGGCATAAAGAATGGTGTTGTTCGGAATGGCAACATGACAATTACTGTCATGACTACCATAGACATCCATATCTTTAGAGTAGCTATTGCCATTGGTGTAGCTTCATCGCTCTGTGACTTGTAGACATTAGTTGATATTGCCCAGAGAAATGCTGCAATAAGACCGATGGCACTTCCGATGAGTAAATCGGTAGAGGCTTGCATCTAGATGGCACTTCATTGAGACCGTAACTAAAGTGTTCCTGAGGTGGCATATGCTACCAATAGATAACTCTCGAATCTATTTCTTTGAGGAATTGCTCGATATTCTACTCTGGCACACAGTTCAAAATACATCCAAAGTTTGGACATTGTGAGTCACACTCAGACACTACGTAATACAAAGTGACTCGGTCATTTGGAACAATAAAAAGAAGAAGTGTGAAAATGATGATGAAAAGAGAAGAAGACATTGCAGCAACAAAGTGCTGCTATGTCTATCAATGTGGTTTCCTGATTATTTCAAGTCGTATGTGTAACACACTGGATCGCTTGCAGCACTTGGTGCACTAGTATCAACAGTAAGATTGGATTGTCTCCACTCCTTACCTGGTGGAATATATAATTGGTACAAGTTTCCATCCTGTCCTCGATAGACAACATGTTGCGTTTTGAAGAGATCGAAAGTGTATGCAAATGGATCTCCAGCAGCTAAAGGTGTTCCAAGGAGTTGACTCAAATTTGTATGAGTCCAACCTTGATCTCTGATGAAATAGAAATCATGAATATGTCCATCTTGACCTCGATACACGATATTCTGTGAATTATTCACCATATCAACAAACGTAGTTGGGGTACCAGCTATTGGAGGTGCTCCATTGGCTGCAGTCATATCTGCATGTCTCCACTCCTTGCCATGGGGATAGTATAGTTGGTGAAGATGTCCATCCATACTTCCATATATGACGTGTTGAGTGTTGAAAACATGATACGTATAGCATGACGGGTCTCCGGTTGCCACAGGCGCACCAGTCATTGCATTTAGGTTCTTAATCTTCCAACCTTCACTTCGAATAAAACAAAGAACATGGATATTACCATCCTGACCTCGATATACTAAATTCTGCGAGTTATCGACACTATCCACAAACGCTGTGGGTCTTCCAGCAGCTGGTGGGGCACTATTCTTCAATCCGAAATTATGATGTCTCCATCCAGGTTCTCGCATATAATAGATATCGACTATTTGGCCATTGGCTGACCTATAGACCACGTGATTTGTCTTTCTTATTTGTTCCATTGCAATGTACTCCAGAGAGATGTATTGCTTACAATCACGTAAGATTGTAAATAACTAATTCTTAGATGTCCACAACATCCCAATAGTGCTGACTTGCTGTAAATTCAGATGTGTGCTATTGCATCGATTTCAATCAAACATCCGTAATGCAGTGATGTCGTAGGAACTACAGTTCGTGCAGGTTTATGGTTTCCAAAGAACTCAGCATACACTTCATTCACCTTGCTCCACAATGAAACGTCTGGAAGGTATGCAGTTGTACGAATAACTTTCTCTATTGAACTTCCTGCGACATGGAGAACATCCAGGAGATTCTGTAGCGCTTGTCTAGCATGTACTTCAATGGACCCTTCAACCGGAACTCCTCTGTCTGGATCCATGGGTAACTGCCCTGAAACATATACAATACCCTCATGGACAACTGCAGATGAATAATGGGCTTTGCTTTTCTTTTTGACATCGCTGTCAACATTTACTATCTTCACTTTATTTCACAACCCTTTCTTTCTTAAGACTCCAACATTGTACCCGGATTCCTCGATCGTCTTCTCAAGATACCAACCAGCTTCTTCAGCAAGTTCTGCCATCAGCTTCTTACCACAAAGCAGAAGGTACCACCAATCATCCACTTCGTTCAGATACCTATTTCTCAGTTTCACTTGACCCGGGGGTTTTCCCTCAGCTCGATTCTTTGCGTGATATGCAAGATGGGCTTCGTCATCGGTGTCTTCGGGATCACGTGAACCTGCAAGAACTATTGCATTGTCTGCGGTTACTCTATGAAATCCTTTGAGCATTTTGACGACACCTTCGGGAGTGCCCATCAAACCGAAATTATTCCCAAAGAGAACCACTGTCTTAAAGTCTGAACGCCCAAGCTCAATATCGTCTGCAGACATGACAAAGACATTCTCATGACCTCTCTTATGACACATTTCGACTGCAAGCGGTGAGAGATCAACACCGTAGTATTCAAGTCCGTGACTCTTGACGTAGTCTCCGACACGACCTGCACCGCAACCTACATCCAATATTGGACCTTCGATGTTTAGTATTGCTTCTCTCTCTCCCTCAATCCATTCTTCAAACGGTTTTATGTAATCACGTCCGGTTGTATTCCGAATGAATCCATCGTCTCTCTCAAGAATATAATCTGCATCTTTTCCTTCAAGTGCGTCACGCATTGTTTTTCCAAAAATGTCGGGCATGGCTATTTCTGATATACTGGTCACAGAAAAAAGATTCGATTGACTTAACGACCTTAAGTAAAAAGTCACAAGATGCGACCGCATATAGTGACCCTCTCTAGTGCCTTTGCATTATATACTCCCTTCTTACGTAGTTACGATGGTTATTATACAATTGAAGAAGGGATTTAGCACCGATGAGTAGGACTTCTGGCTTCATGGGCTTCACAGAAGCAGACGAAAAGGCACTTCACTTGGGACGAGTATTGATGATACTTCTCCCAACAGCGAATATCATCTTCACTCTGAGCTCAACATTCTATACAATATTCGTAGCAGAAGCATTGGGCGGTGGAGATTTCATCGAAGGCTTAGGTCTCTTAGGGGTACTTGTGGCTATTGAAATGATTACTCAGACCATTCTCGATTATCCGAGCGGCGCCCTTGGAGATGCCATTGGTCAACGCTATGTAATTGCTATTGGCAACTCGTTATATGCAGTGGTCTTCTTCATGATTTCCTTCGTGAATACTACAACTCCTTTCTTTTACCTTGTCATCATTTACATGATTCAAGGTGTTGCTCAGTCGCAGATAAGTGGGGCATGGAGCGCATGGTTCGATAATAATTACAAAATCGCAATGCCTCATGATACCGATAGGAAACAGTACGGTGTATTTTGGGGCAGGATGGGAATGATCTCCCAGATAGCTGCTACTGCTGTACTCATACCTGGAAGCATCCTCGCGACCGTGTTCAATAGACCTTTCGTGTTCCAATTGGAAGCAGTGGGAGCTGTCTTTTTTGCGATAATGGTCATGCGCTACATCCGTGACTTCCCAGAGGTCGAAGCATTACGAGATGAACGCCCATCAATGAGTCAGTACACAACTCTATTGAAGGAAGGTGTTAGTTTTCTCTGGCACACTCCTTTTGTCAAGTACCTATGTATAGGTTCTATGCTGACAGCGAGCACAATTACAGTTTGGGGTAACCTGATTCTTTTCCCACTTTACTTCAGTTATCTCATAACCGATGTCGCTGTGGCTTCATATCGAACCATCGCATTCATTCCCGGAGTAGCAGCAAATGAGCGGTCTGGAGTCTGGTCTCAGAAATTCGAGCCAAAGAAATGGATTCCCCGTTTCAGATTGGTGCAGGCATGTGGGTTTGTTTTCTATATTCTACTAGCAGCTATGATGTTCTTCTTTCCACCAGTGACCGAAGCCGCTGTGATGGCTACAATGTATCTACCTTTCACATCAATAGTGCTCATCGAGCTGCCGATACAGCATATCTTACCGATTGTTATGCTCTTCAGTATCTTCACAGTTACCATGTTCTTCGGAGGTTTTGCTGAGATTCTGACCCAGAGAGAACTCTTGGATGTAATTCCAGATCGTAACAGAAACTCTCTGTACTCTCTTCAGCCGACAATTCTCTTACTACTGGCAACACCTCAGATTGCGATATTCGGTTGGATTATTCCCATAATTGGTTTCCCCGCGACACTACTGATCTGCGCTTTCATTTCACTCATAGGTGTCTTGATAATCCGATATGCCCTCTCCTTAGAGAAACCAGTGATTACGAGGGAAACTCCTCAAGTTGAGTCAGCAGATGAAACCATTGAACTTGATGACGCTTCAGAAGCGGAACAGCTTCTAGATGAGCTTGCAGAAGAAGTTGAGCAAGTTCCTTTGAACCCAGAGTGAGAGACCTTCTCCCGTCAATCCGCCCTTCGGTGATAGCAGCTAGGTTACCAATCGGTAAGTGAGTATCTAATGGGTAACTGGTCCGATTATATGGATATGATTCGAATAAATTAGATGCAGACAATACAATTCTCCCTCGAGTACTTTGTAACTCATGAGAAATCGAATGCGTCTGTGTAGTACACAAGGAGTGGCCTGGTCAGTCACTCCGCTTTCTTCATTGTTTTTTATCAGGGCTAATAATGGGGATGAGTAATGATAGGGGCGCTCCTTGCACTCCTTCAATCCTTTTTTTGATATTTATGCAAAGGGGCTATTCTGAGAACTGAAACCTGTTTCTTCGAGAAGTTGACCCACTCTCCTCACGCGTGGATCCGGAAACTTTGTTCCAGGAAACAGAATCAAGGGTTCCATAGTTGTGACTAATCCTGACTCCTTAGTTTTCTGTGAGACGATGTCTACTTCATGAACATGTTTAACTGAAAAATTGAAGAACAGGGTTGGTTCAGAAGCGGAGACATATTCACCAAGATGTGAAGAAGCGAACTTATCTTGAAGCCACCCTAGCACATGTTCATTACTTGTTTTTCCTACATTCCACTGGACTTTAGCCAATACTTCCATACTTCCCTCATTCACATCATCTGACATGTTGATAGTGAAGAGAACCGCTTCACTCTCTCTCATTTGATCAATGATTTCTTTAATTGCATTGGATGGTAGGCCGGTTTCTTTTGCTATATCACTGATGGGCATTCTGGGATCCTCAATAAGACATCTCAATATCTCCCGGTGAGAATTTGTTAGGTCTATCTTCCCCCCCCAATAATGCAAGAACCTAGAGTACATCTCAACATTTCTTATGCCGGGCAATTTTCTTAGGTGCATCGTCAGAGATGAGAGCTCTTCTGAATCAAAGTAAACGCCAAATACAATGTACCTTCCATCAAGAAGTCTGGAAACTTTGGACACTGATGGATTGCTGGATAGAATTTTGAGAAGTGTCTTCTCACGCTGATCGGTCTCGAACTTAAGAATTGCAATCACCGAGTTTTCGTCCGTCATCAATGGACTAAGCAACAAAGTGAAACTGTCGATAGCTCCTGATGCTTTCAAACTGTCAATTCGTTTCTTCACTGCATTTGCCGAGATGCCAGTTATCTTCGAAAGATCTTGAAGACTCGATCTACAATTAATCTTCAGGCGTTCAAGGATAGTTTGGTCGGCAGAGTTCATGATTTCATTCTTCCATAGCTTCATTTCATATCCTCTTTTCTATGATATGAAGGTAGCGAACTAGTCTCAGAGATTAAGTGTGGGGCATTTTAACAGATTATTTAAGTTGGATAATAAGCTGGAATCATTAGGATGTGAAAGCATCGCCAACTAGAGAGGAATTGATAGCGTCATTGGAGAAGATGGTTGGGAATATTGATCTACCCAAGAACAAGAAACGGTTTGCTAATTACAGTAAGACGCTCCAATTTGAGTTCACAGACGATTTGGATTACTATTGTCACATTGTTTTCCATGAAGGGACAGCTAAGATTGTTGATGGTATCGATGAGAATGCTGAGTTGAAGATTACAACAACTACGGTAATGATAGTCGCCATTTCAGACGGATCCCAAAGCCCCATGCGTGCCTTTATGTCAGGTAAGATCAAGGCTAAGGGTTCACCAAATGACCTTATGAAACTTCAAGCATTGATGAAATGAGACTCATTTCTCATAGAAGTACTTGCCCTTGGAATAAATGACCTCATCACCAGCGCTGATCTCACCATCTATCATTGTTTTAATCATATCAACATGAACTGCTGACTCGTTAGTACCATTGTTATCTTTGTACGCACGACCCAGTGCACAGTGAATTGTGTCGCCTATCTTCTCGTCGAATAACATATTCAACGTGTATTGTGTAATGC
>JAGXOC010000131.1 GCA_019894665.1 Candidatus Thorarchaeota archaeon | reverse complement strand
TATGGAACAGATTTTCTTCTTCTTACCTTACGTCTTACTGAACACAGAGTCAGAAAATACAAGTTTTGACGCTCAAAGTTCAATTTATCAATTTGATGGCTCCATATCGAATAGAGGGATTTTGATGACTGAGATTCCACGAATCACATATCTTGGACAATCCGGTTTTTACATCGAGACATCTGACATCAAACTCGTGATTGATCCCCAAAATAAAAAGGCTGGAAACCTCGAAGGAAACCTAGTTTATAGTACACACAAACACTTTGATCACACTGGAGGAGTCAAGACATTCCTCACACGTAATCCGGATGCAATCCTATTAGGCAATGAGCAAGTGACAGGTAAGTTCTCTCAATTTGGTGACCGCGTGAAGAAAGTGAGTGACGGAGAGTTATTTGAGTTCAAGTCGCTCACATTCTCTTTCAAAAGATTGGAACATGGCATCTGGACGAGTGTCTACAACCTCGCAGTCGAGATTCATATTGGTGATTTTACATTCGCACATTGTGGAGATGCAGTTTCATTTGATTCCTTTCCATCCTCATCTATAGATGTGTTAGCAATACCAATTGGTGGCGCTTTTGCGGCAAGCCCGAAGAAAGCTTTAGAGATGATTTTGAATCTATCAAAACCACTCCCAACGATTGTCCCAATGCATTGGTTGATGAGAAACCCAGAATCGTTTTGCAAGAAGCTTCGTGATGAAATACCTGACGTTAACTGCATTGTCCCATCGGACGGTGAACTACTCATGGGGCACGAATGATAATTGTGACTCACAACTGACCTGCTCAATCCAACTAATTCATTAACTAACTCAATAGCAGCGTGTCCTGAACTTCAATGATTGTGGAATGGCCCTCAGAGGATCGAACCTTAGTCCGCCTTCTCTTTGACTCTCATACTAGGGCTCGTGCTGTGATTTTTCCCGCTCTCGATCAGGGAAGAGGCACTGTGTGGACCAATTCCACTGAAAAGCCAACAGTTGCGAGACTTCAACTCGCCATTATCAATGTAGTAACTGGTGATGCTGCAAGTCCTGATGCAGAAGAGATCATTCGAATGATTGAGCCAATGCAGATTGTGTTTGGACCTGATGATGAATGGGCTCGAATAATCAAGGATCTTTGGGGTGAACGATTGGGTATCCAACAGCGAACATTGCTCTCTCCTGAATCACTCGACATTGACCATCTACGGCATCTTCAAGACCAGCTGCCAGAAGGCTACCAACTAGAGAGAGGCGACCTTGAAACAATTAGACGCATAGATAAGAGAAGAGCCATGCATATCCCCACCTTCTTTGGTAATTCTGAGGATTTCCATAAGATGGGTCTCGCCTACTGTATCAAGTATAAAGGCGAAGTAGTTAGTATGGCCTCCACTTTCACCCCTTTTACGGACATGTTCGAAATTCAAGTTGACACCTTAGACACTGATCATAGAAGGAAAGGGTTGGCGACAGTTGTATCAGCTGCCCTTGTGGTCCATGCCTTGGAGAATGGGATGATTCCTCATTGGGACGCTACAAACGAGGCCTCAATTCACCTTGCATTGAAACTTGGTTACACTAACCCTGTCCATTGGGATGCTTACTATCTGAAGCCATCTGAATAAAATTCTGCTTCACTTCTTCCTGATTAAAGCAACTACAAGAACAATGATGATTATACCTCCACCAATAATTGTAGAAATCAGGACAACATCAATCGGGGTAATTGGCTCTATCCCAACATCAAAACTCTCTGTATCTCTGACTACTTCTAGGGTTGAGTTGGAATCTTCAACTTCGATATCCATAACGTACTCACCATTTTCTAAACCAATGAAATAGCCTGTATAGTTGCCATCATGGTTATCATCTGTGAGCTCCATAGTGTCTACAAGTGTTCTGTTACCAAAACTATAGACTCGTGCAGTAACTTCCTGAATATCTGTCGACAAGATATCGCCAAGAGTATCATTAAGATTCTCGATGACTGCGTTCATTGTGAAATTAGTGCCAATTGGTCCCCTAGAAGGAGATAGTGATGATTCTATGACTCTAGATATTCCTAGTAGGTTCCTGACAACTTCTGCACAAACTTCAGATGTTGGCCCCTCAAGCCATCCGCCATCCGATGGACCTTCACTTGAACCTCCCGTGATTATACTATCATCTGCTACAGCATCTACTCCCTCCACAGTTGTTGCTCCTGCTGCTAGCATCTGTGGGCGACTTCCAGAATAGGAGGCAACTTTACTGCCATTCACAATATCATTGGCTTCGGCCATTACTCTAGTTCCATTATAGACTGAAGCCACAATCAATCCTAGAACTTACGCATCCGAAATGAATGTCAATACCGTGCTGTTTGCGATTAATCCTGCCCACTGACCACCTGAAGGGATGTAAAGGCAATCGAAATGCGAAACCATCTCAGGAGTCATTTCGGTTATCAAGAGTTCAGCTGTAATCGGTCTTGGTTCTAGATTAGGATTGGAACTGATAATGTAGTCAAGAGAGTGTGCGACTGTTGTCACATTGACTCCCCATGACTCAAATCGATCCTTCGTGTCGAAATAATTCCATCCAAAACCATCAGTCACCAACATCAGAACATTGATGTCTGACACATCCACTGCTTCTGCTGTTTGAGCAATCTGTGGGTTAGAAATCACGAGTGCGGGTACTAGCAGAGCCACTACCAAGACCAACTTGAATCTCATATCAATCGACGATTGACTCCCTCATCAATATATTAGGGATAGAATTCGCGCTTGATTGCATAACTATCTGAGAATTCGGTACCAGTATGTATACATTGTTTTGAAGCCCATGGACTCATAGAGTTCCAAGGCTGGTTTGTTTTCTGCCTCTATCTGCAGGAACGCTTGTTTAGCTCCATGGTCTTCACCCCACAGCGCTAGTGCACAGTTCATTGACCAAGCTACCCCTCGACGTTGGTAATCTGGAAGGGTCCTAATGGAGAATAATCCTAGCCAATCTCCTTCAACCACCCCTAACCCAACTCCTGCTATATTCCCATGCATCATCACTCTAGCGATGTTCTTATCACCTACAATATGATGGATGATCTCCCTTCTTACTTCAATTGCCTTTCTCTCTCTCTCTGAGCGGTACATGAGGGTGTCAAGCGATTCATCAGTGACCTTGAACAAGTCTACAGGTAACCGAGGGCTTAGACAGGATATTTCCTCAATCGCTGCTGTCTGAACATGAGTGACCATTCGTTGTTCAAAACCTTTTTCTTCCAGTAGTTCGTCAAGTCCCTTTGGTTGACTCGCAGGTGAGATTTTGAAAGCAGGAGCTGTGTTTTTCTCCCTGTACAAGTCGATTACATAATCGATGACATCTTCGACACCAATCTTGCTGTCCCAATTATTTGGTAGAACACTATTGGCTCTCCAAGTGACACCATCATTCCAGTGAATGATCCACCCTTTGAAGTTAACAATCTCTCTCGGAGGCCAGCAACGTGATGCCAACAGTTCCAACTCTGCAATCTCTCGCTCAGACACCATAATCGTATGGAAGTAGCTTCCACCTAAAATAACCCCACTTTCAAAAGGAAATTGTCAGATTACTGAAAATAGTCCACCAAGCAAAACATCTTTGTGATGCTTCCTCACCATTGAACTGAGGATGTAGTAGTGAGTCCTGGGCTCAAAGATATTGCATGGTCAATAGTGAGTGGTTTCCATAAGACACTCTCTATTAATTCGTCAATGCAATCGCAGAGTTCACTGGAAATTACTGAAGCCGCGCGGCTTGCCGGGCTCAGCTACGTTTTATCCACAATGCATATGGATGATCCATACTCATTTTTTCATCTTTCTTTTGAAGCAGAGCGGTCAGGGATCTCTCAGAATGTTGCCACCAATCTTGCTGCTGAGGCTCTGGAGTTATTCAGTTTTCCGATTCCCATGAAACTAGATCCTGCTGAACAAGTTGCTTTACTTGGAATTATCCATTCCTTGGGTTGTTACCACCTTCCTCTAACACATAATGAAGGCACATCCCAGAGACCTCTTGGAGCATACTATACACCCCCTGAGATTGCTGATTACATTGTATCCCTCACACTTTCCCCAACACTCGAAAGGCTTGCAGCAAGTGCATCAACCAAGGGTGTGAGCGCATTGCAAGAGATTCTGTCTTTACGAACTCTTGATCCTGCCTGTGGTACAGGAGTGTTTCTTGTTTCTGCAATGAATGCATACAATAGAGCAATGAAGGAAGGTATACAGAACGCTCTTGATGGTGGTATAAGTCGTCGAGTGCTCAGAAACTCTGGAGTCATGGAGTACAGACAAAAGATTCGCTACAATATGTTCGGCGTTGATATTGACTCCGGGGCTCTGGAAGTTACTGATGTATCATTGCGTCTGCTCTCTCAATATGGTGCTGATAATCTGAATGAATCAGCTTTAGGTGAATCGATTAAACAGGGTAACTCTCTAATCTCACTCAAGGGTTTGAATGGACTATCTGACCATAGCACCTTCTTTAAGAGTGCAGATTCTCGTTCGCCATTCGAATGGCAGGACGAGTTTGGTGAGATTTTGGGGAACGGTGGATTTGACTTCATCGTTATGAATCCCCCCTATGAACGTTTGAAACCCAATCTAGCCGAATTCCTGAGAGAGCGCCTCCTGACTGGAGAACGTGAAATCCATATGGAGAACTTCTCAAAATACAAAGAGAAACTGGGGGAGGATGTCCGATACTTCAGAGATTCGGGTGAATATCAACTTAGTAACAGATACACGATAGATACTCATCGATTGTTCATTGAACGCGCTCTCCAATTATCCCATGATGGGAGTAATATTGGCTTTATAGTCCCCTCGACCATTCTTGGAGATCTTTCATCACATCAATTGAGAAGCTCACTCATTCTTGAGAACAACCTCCGAACTGTTGATGAATTTCCCGAAACCTCGCGATTGTTTGAGGGTGTCACTCAAGCAGTAACCGTGATCACACTGGAACGGGGCGGGAATACAAAATCATTCTCTGCTAAGTTTGGGCTAAACGATATCGATGAGGCTAAGTATAGAAGTCAAGTTCGCATACTAGCTGGGAAGATTGAGAAGTCTGTCGGACCTTCACTCTCAATTCCTCAGGTGAATAAGGTTGGTTGGAGATTACTCTCCAAGCTTCACAAACACCCATCCATATCTTCTCTGAATTGGTTGTCCGTGAAACGAGGTGAATTAGACCTTACCCTGGATAAGGATTGCATCACATCTGATGTTACAAACATCCGTTTGATAAGGGGATCTAATATCTCTCGATATCTATTGTACGACCGAAGTGGAGCGAAGATTGAATTCGTTGATATCGAATGTCTGATGAAAAAGTTAGGTGCTTCATCAAGAGCTGCACACATCAATCAAGATAGAATTGCTTGTCAACAAGTTTCAAACAGGACACAAAGGTGGCGCTTGAAATTTGCATCTGTTACCCCCGATGTTGTACTAGCTAACTCTTGCAACTATATTGTAGACAATGCGCGTTCTGATAGGTTTCGTAGACTCTTTCTGCTTGGAGTCCTGAACTCCGAATTGATGAACTGGCGGTTCAATCTGACAAACACCAACAATCATGTTTCAACTAGAGAATTGACACAACTCCCTGTTGCTGACCTAGAAACCTCCGCATCACAAAACATCTACTCACAACTGATAGAAGAAGTGAAACAGGTCAAATCAAAAAGACCATCACCCATAATTGAGGCTCTTGTCTTTGCTCTCTATGGGTTCTCAATTAATGAAGCGAAAGCAGTTTTGAAAATGCGTTCGACTCCTGAAACAGAAACCCGTGATGTTTTGAAAGAACTAGGGTTTCTCATCAACTGAAACCTGACATTGTCTTACAAAGACTTTACATCCGCTAAGAGACTCATTGGTTGTGAACTCCATATCGCTTGCTGCAATGAAACATGAAACTCATGATGCATCGACGGTGTTGTATAATCATGTGAGCTCGTCGCTAAGTGAGCTTGACATGGAGATGATTCAATCAGTTCCTGCAGGTGGGAACTGGCAAGACATACCTCAGAAAGTCGTTCAGAAATCCGCAAGGCTCACACAAATTCAAAAATCTGGAGGACGAACA
>JAGXOC010000130.1 GCA_019894665.1 Candidatus Thorarchaeota archaeon | reverse complement strand
GAATAAAGGTCATAGAATTCACCTACTCCCATGTATCCTGACTCTATGTCTTTGAATGGATTCCTTGCAGACATGCTGCCACCGGCTACTAAGCAGGCACAGATGTTGAATCGACAGGAATCTTTTGTTCCAAGGGAGCACGATACCTTTCTGGTACGGGATAGTTGTAGAACGAATGTGAATACCAATCGTTCATCATAACTTCTAGCTCCTTGTTAATGCGGGTCCAGAGAGATTCATTGAGCTCTGGATGGACTGACCAGACTTTGCCATTGACAGATGCATTCACTTTCCCCTTCTTGGCCATCTGTTGGCCATGATGGAAAGTGAGGTAAGAGGTGGAGAATGTTTTGATGATTCGGTCGGGGTCCTTAGCAAAGTCAACTTTTGTCGTATCAACATCATACACTGATACATCTGCATCAGCGCCAACACCAAGATGACCTTTCGTAGCTTCAAGGCCTAGAATCTTAGCAGGGGCGGCTCTTGTTGAGATAGCAATCTCATAGAGACTCCATTCACGCTCAATTGTGGGCAGAGTCGACCGCTCGTGAGCAAATTTGTGCATACCCTCCATCCATGTGTCACGTTGTTTTTTGCTCATCAACCAGGACATCACAAGTGGATACTTTGTGAATGGTCCAGCGTTTGGATGATCAGTGCTCATGATACAACGCCATACATCATCAACGTTTAATGCGAACTCTAGAGGAATTGCCCATTGAACTGAATTACCAGCTGCTTTGGGAGAGTATGTATATGGAACAATTCCAGCACCGCCTGCTAGCTCTACATCAACTGCAATGTTAGCCCACTTTCCTCCAGTGAGCTGCCATAGATAGAACTCGAAAGGACCATCTCCAGTCATGGTTGTAGCTGGACCAAAGGTAATCTGTCCCATGTCAGCGGTGAAGTGTTTGTTCTTGTTGAAGTACTTGGCAAATTCTAGACCACCGGATGCAAGATCGCCCCAATCAGTTCCAGCCCCCTCAACGCTACCGAGGGTTTCAAACGACATGTGTGTCAAGTGAGCTATATGCTCACGACCGCCATGACCTTTGATATCACGGATTGAGTCGAGTTGAGCGATAGTAGTTTCTATATTACCGACTCTTCCAAGGTTGTTGGGATGGAAATGCATCATGTGTGGGAGTCCCAATGATTCCACTGCTTGGCACAATCCGCGAGTTACTTCGCGGGGTGAGATGTCCCAACCGGGAATTTCACCATCAGGGTCACGGAGATCAACACCATGAGCCCACGCATAAGTACCTCCCGGGTTGACCACCTTCACACCCAGACCACCAACCTTCTGTAGGATCCAAGCTATGTAGGCGGCTAGACCACTCGGGTCTCCCTCTTTCACATAGTTGAAAGTGATCATACTATTGCAGAACAGGGGAAGTAGTCCAGAATCAAGGTTTGGAAGATCTTCGAGTTCTTCCCAAGAACCAAGTCCTTTCAATGCTGGTAAAGCAGGTTCAATAACAGTAGTGTAGCCCATGGATGAATATCGATAACCTATCACATACGAGCTGGGCATAGTGTAGCCAACACCAGAACGAGTGTGCTTTGTCTTTGGAACAGGGTCTTTTCGATGGTCCTCGGGACACATTGCTCTACCCACGCCCACCTTACTCCCCACAATATGAGAGTGCATATCGACCCCTCCGGCCATCACAAGTCGACCCTTGAGGTCAATCTTCTTTGCAGACCCATCAACACGTTCGACGATCTTACCATCTGATATGCAGATGTCTTTGATTTCTCCGTCTATACCATTCATCGGGTCATAGACACGACCGTTCGTGAGAATTGTCTGCTTACTCATTTCTTCAATCTCCTTACTTCATCGTAAATCATTCTCAAGACATCCCTGTCCGGAAGTACGCCCTCTGGAGGGTCAACCACCTTCTTGAGATATAATGGAAGTCCATCCATTCGCACTGCGGCTCCATCACACTCGATGCCAGAGATTGCAGTCTGAATATTGACCTTCGCAAGAAGTGAGGTCATGTTTTGTTTGGGATCTAGATTGATAACAGGAATTCCTGCGAGATGTTTTACTGCAGCTCTTGGAAAGTGCGCAGCTGGATCAGCCGCGATGTTGAGAACTGCATCTGGCTCCCCCCTAACTAGCATGTCAACGGCAGTATATTCACCAGGTTGATACCTAGGATATCCACGAGCGTAGTCTACAGCATAGGGATAGCCGGTCTGCCATGTTGATGTCTTGTTTGCACCAGCCACATTGTAGTGCCCACGCATGGGCATCATGCTCCATTTTGAATCGTAATTCAAATCTTGAATAAGTCTGATTGCGGCATCGATGTTTCTGTGACGCCCTTTAGATTGAGTCAATCCTAACCCAAAGAAGAGAACCCCATATTTGGCATTCTTCATGGCTTCAACGAGTTCAGTAAGTTCATTGATGGAAAGTCCACCGACTTCTTCCACGTCCAGGATCTTACCTCTTGCAATTGCTCGGAGTGCAGAAATGATTTCTAGATCCGACCCGGGATTTATCTTGACGAATTTATCAGCCACACCAGCACTAATGGTCTTTCTGACATCAACCACCCAGATTTTACGGTCCTTCTTACCATCTTTGATGAAGAGACCATCCGCTCTAACATAACGGCTCATATGTCGTGGGTGGGCGAATTGTGGATTAGATCCCCAATAGATGACGAGGTCAGCCCTGTGACGTGTTTCAGCCAGAGCAGCTATTGACTCACCAGACTCTTGTGTACCCAATATTGTGGGTCCGTGACATACTGATGACGTGTTGTCAACAACGCCGCCTACTTCCTCAGCAATCTTGTAGGCCTCTCTGTGGGCGTCATTTTCTGTTGAACTCAGACCGTAGACTAACAAGCGCTTGGATTTGACTATGATTTCAGCTGCTTTCTTTACCAATTCCTCGACAGACGAATCCATTGCAAGTCGATCATCGTGATGATTCAGGAACTTTGCTTGGCTAATTGAACAGCCATTTTTATTATCTGTTATCTGATTGCCTACCACGCTAAGCGCAATATCATCACAGAGGCATCCACAGAAGGGGCATACGATGTTCTCTTTCATTCCTGAATCTTCAGTCACTATGCTCCCTCCATTATTTGTTTCAATAGTTCCTTCACGTTGAGCACTTTTTCACCCTTCGCTCCAAAAATCTGCGCAGATACTCCTTTGAAATCAGGCATGCCTGTGTTCTCCGTATCAGATCCAGTTACTGCATTTGCATAGGGACCACACGGTATGAATACAATACCAGGTTCAGCTCTGCGGTCAATCTTGCTTGTCACGAGAACACTGCCATGCAATGTTTCAACACAGACAGGATCTCCTTCGTCCAATCCTAAGGCTTCAAGGGTAACTTTGTCCATCTCGCAGATAGCAACTTCTTTGAGATACTCCGGACCAAGCTTTCCCAATTCCATAGCGCGTCCCTGTTTTAAGGTACGTCCCGAAGTTAGAAGGGCTTCAACTCCCACACGACTCATACAAGACATCTCCGAAAATATGCAACTTGGTTAAACAAACCACAATAAGAACTCTTGGGGAAACGTGATTCTTGAAGAAACAAGATGAAGTAGGGACGAGGAGCTATTCAATCCATTCAGATCGTCATTCATAGCGCAACCTATGTGTTTCTCCACATCCCTACAGTTCGTGGGTACAAAACCCGATTATTTACGTTAATGTGTATCTGGACACACTTTGAAATTGGGGAATTTGTCAGTTTTCACGGGTAACGAACCATCTCAATGTCCTACCTCAGTATTACATCTGTCACTTCGAAGACTTTATCAGACAAGGTTCGCGGAGGGCGCCCGAGGCTTCAGTCAAGACAAGGTTGTTGAATGATACTATGGCTGTTGATAAGAAGACGCTAAAGGAGCTCTATGCAAGAACGCTGAAAGTGCGTAGATTTGAGGAAAAGGTCTGGGATCTCTTTGGTGAGAACATTGTTCCAGGTACATTACACCTCTATCTAGGACAGGAAGCTGTGGCTGCAGGTGTGACTGTAGCTCTTGAGAAAACAGATTGGATTCAGAGCACCCATAGAGGACATGGACACGTCATTGCAAAAGGTGCGGATATGAACGCAGCCCTTGCAGAGTTACTTGGGAAATCAACTGGATCCTGCAAAGGAAAGGGAGGTTCAATGCACATCACACAATTTGATGCTGGAGTTCTTGGTGCCACAGGGGTTGTCGCTTCTGGTCTTCCAATTGCAGTAGGTGCTGCACTGTCCTGTCAGATGAGGGGAACAAAAGATGTTGTTGCATGCTTCTTTGGAGACGGTGCATCTAACAACGGCACCTTTGGTGAGTCTCTCAATATGTCTGCAATCTGGAAGCTTCCGCTAATCTGGGTTGTTGAGAACAACTTGTATGCCATGGGCACTCCTATCAAAATGACATGCCCAAGTGCAACCATAGCACAGAGAGCTGATGGATACTGTATTCCCAATGTTGTCGTGGATGGCAACAATGCCCAAGAGGTGTATGAAGCAACTGTAGAGGCTGTGAAGCGAGCCAGATCTGGAGAAGGCCCGACTCTAATTGAGTGTCAGACCTACAGAATGCGTGGACACTCACGATTCGACCCTGCAAAGTATCGGCCAGAAGATGAAGCAAAACACTGGTTGAGCGAAGAACGAGATGCGGTCCGAATCATTAGGGAGATTGCTATCAAGCAAGGAGCCTTGACCGAAACAGAAGCTGAAAAGATTGAGGCTAAGATCACTAAGGATGTTGAAAAAGCAAGCGAGTTCGCCAAGAAGTCGGAGTTTCCAAAACCAGAGGAAACCCTTGATGATGTCTTTGCGGGGGTGCTCTAAATGGCAGAGATAACTTATAGAGAGGCGCTCAAAGAAGGTCTTCGTGAAGAGATGCAGCGTGATGAACGTGTGTTCATTATGGGTGAAGACGTGGGTCTCAACTGGGGCGGAGCTTTCAAGGTCACCAAGGGATTGGCGGAGGAATTTGGAGAAGCCAGAGTAAGAGACACACCAATCTCTGAGAACACTATTGCTGGTGCCGCTGTTGGTGCGGCAATAACTGGATTAATTCCAGTCGTTGAGATCATGTTTGGCGACCTCATTACACTCTCCATGGACCAGGTCTGTAATCAAGCTGCTAAGATGCACTACATGTTCGGTGGACAGACCTCAGTCCCACTTGTTCTTCGAAGCGTATTTGGCGGTGGTAAGAACCTTGCATCCCATCACTCACAGAGTCTTGAGTCATGGTTCATGCACACTCCAGGTCTTAAGATTGCAGTTCCTGCATTCGCTTCTGATGTGAAGGGTCTCATCAAGACAGCTATTAGAGACCCCGACCCAGTGATGTTCTTTGAGCATAAGCTCGTTTATGACAAGAAGGAAGAAGTTCCTGATGAGGACTACACAATTCCATTTGGACAGGCAAAGGTTCGAAGAGAGGGAGCGGACGTCACTGTCTGGGGCACCTTCTTCATGCTTCACAAAGCACTAGAAGTGGCTGAGGAGTTAGAGAAGGAAGGTATCAGTGTGGAGGTCATTGATCCAAGAACACTTGCTCCACTGGACACAAAGACCCTCATTGAGTCCGTCAAGAAGACAGGAAGGCTAGTGCTCGTGACTGAAGAAACCAAGACTGGAGCGACAACTGCAGAGATTGCAGCAATAGTTCAGGAAGAGGCATTCGACTGGCTAGACGCACCAATAAAGAGGGTTAATGCTCCAGATACACCAGTCCCATTCAGTCCTCCACTTGAACAGTATTTCATTCCGAATAACAAACGCATAGCACGGGCTATCCGTGATATCGTGTAGGTGAAGTCATTGGTCGCAACTATGATTATGCAACGCATGAGTGTAGCCATGGAATACGGCGTGATACTCAAGTGGTTGAAGAAAGAAGGGGACACTGTAAAGCAGGGAGACCTAATCGTCGAAATCTTTGGTGAGAAGAACGAGTTCGAGTTGGAATCACCAGCAGACGGAGTCTTACTCAAGATTCTCTGTGAAGTTGATGATGAGATTCCTATCAGTGAGCCTATTGCATACATTGGGAAGAAAGGGGAGAAAGTGCCTGATGTTATGCCAAAGAAGTTGAACAAAGCTGCTGCAGCCACACCTGCAGTGTCAACACCTGCTCCTACTGTATCTGCTCAAGACCCAAAGAC
>JAGXOC010000012.1 GCA_019894665.1 Candidatus Thorarchaeota archaeon | reverse complement strand
GCTCTTAGATGTTCAGGAATGACTATCACAGCTCTATCTTCAAGTACAATATCTGGCCAGTCAGAGTTCTCAGAAGTAGTAGAAGGACTATATTCCAGTCCAAGTTTTCCAGATAAATACTCTACAATTACCCGTCTAACAGCATTCATGGATTTCCCTGGAAGAGTGAATACAAATCCCCCATCAACGAGCGCTAATGCCTCTCTCTCCACAGTACCTAAAGATACAAGATTACGAATTGCTTCTGAAATATCATCATCCACAACCTTGGAATCCAGCACTGCTAGAAGATTCCGAATCTCTCCTTCCGTCGCCCATCCCTCTGATGCTAAGAGTGCAATAACATGACTTCCAAGCCTATCAATTCTGTTGAAAACAAGTGTTTGTGCCTCGGTAACTTCAACCGGTGCTGACACTTCTGGATTAGTGACAAGTTCTTCCTCAATCACAGGGTCCTCGATTATAGGACCTGCTTCACTCTCAGCAGTAATTATTGTTTTCTTTTGTACAAGAGATTCTGGAAACCGCTGTGTGGCAATCTCGAAGGTTTCAGTGTGAGGTATACTCATCAAGGCTCTACCACATTTCAATGTCCGAAGATACTGCTCTTGATCTTCATTCAAGGAAAGAAATCTTCCACCAACTAGACTATCATATGGCAATCGAAATACTATCTTAGTTGAAGTATTTGCTAGAATATTCGAAGAGATATTGGGTCTAGTTGATATCACGACAACACCCTGTCCATTAGCTCGTTGCAACATCACCATAGATTCCCCAGTTGTCACATCCGCGGCGGAGTGTCTTGTATAGCTCTCTGGCACGAGATTACTTGCTTCTTCTAATACCACGACATGATGTAAACCTTCTATGACACCTCGTTTCATTGCATTATCAAAGATACGCTTAGCAATCAAATTGTAAAGCAGTCGAACAGAATCCATTCCTCCCACCCGTGCGACATGTGAAAGATCGAGAATAACCCGTTTGTTTAACAAGTCCGAAAATCGAACAGTATCGGATTCACCCCCAAGGATTGAACCCAATGGTTCACGCGTTAATATTTCAAGACGATTGAGTAACGCATCTCTAGTCATACTTCCTGTACGGTCATTGCTTGCTAGTTTTGCAACCACACTAACCAGAGATTGAACTGAGTTACCTTGATCTAACGATTCTACTACTTTCATTACAGAATCTCGAAGTAGTTTCTCCATTGCTGGAGAAAGTTCAGAAGAATCACCTCTTTCATTCAACAGTTCTCGCAAAATCACAAATGTAGAATGTGCATAGTTCTCATCATTTGCCAGTTTGGGATCAATGAGATTGAACACAAACGAGGAGTCGAGACCAGGCCTAAGAACTAGAATCTCTGGCTCACCATGACCAATAAGATCAAGGTATTCAGAACCCTTGACATCAAATATCCACCAAGGTACATCTGTTTTCACACTCAGCTGTGACATTAGATGTTTTACGAGTGTTGTCTTTCCAGTCCCAGTTGCTCCCAATATAGCTGCATGTTCTCTTAACCAATCAATTTTCAATCCTACGTTCGATAATCGGCGACCTCCAAAAACTGTCTCTCCAATAACAAGTTCATTGTCTACAAATTCTTTAGGAGGAACTGGAAAGACAGGAGACTCTTTTGGAGTGATAACAGGAAGCTGCCGAATTGGTGTGTTGATGAAGGATGACAACCTAACTATGTGCATCCGTTGGCGTTTCAAATGACGACGAGTTAGTATTCTAAATACTGTCCGTTTCGACAACCTCAGAGGATTAAGTTTGATAGAATCACTACCACCCCAAATCGAATGAACTAACCCACTTACTCCATCTAGGTCTGCCTCAATATGTCTTTCAATTGATGCTCTCACTTTGAAATACACTGTAGCATCAAACCAACCAGCCCTATCTTGAATTTCTTCATAACGAGTCACCAGGTTCTTCTTTGTAGAATGATCCTGTAATGATTCCTCCTTTCTTCTTTCCTTTGCCTGAATACTCCTCCACTGGCTCTCAAGTGTTCGTTTCTCTTTCCCTGGTTTAGCTGCTGAAAACACACATGTCATACTTGTTGTGTATCCCTGTCTGAGGGCTGTTGAGATAAACGTTCCAATTTGAGAAGCATCTTGGGTTGGAAACGTCCGGGGTAATCCTTGTAGGGTTATCACGCCCAGTGATTTGGTTTCTTCTTTAACGACTAAACTCTGGGACTCAATTCGTACTTCATCCATATGAGTCAGAGCCACATCTAGCAGAAAATCCCCCTCTAGAAGTTTCAGTTCTACATTGTCAAGAGATGACAATAGAATTGCTTCGGTTCTAGTTGCTTCTCTTCTTAGAATCTCTTGAATCTGTTTTGAACTATGTCCAGTTGCTGTGATGAAGATATGTAAGAACGGCTCTCCATTTGCTATTCCTGCTTCAAAAGCCATGGTAACTGATTTGTCCATCCCTGCACGCATGGCCAGTAACATGCTCTCGTTATACCGTGGTTTTCCATTCTCGTCTAGATATACTGAACCAGACACGGACACAACATCTAGACAACACGTCCCAATCACATGATCATCAAGTTGAATCAACAATGTACTGTCTTCTACTGAAATCAAGGGATTCTGAACACGAACTTTCTTCGTAGTCAATAACAATCCTGTAATAACAGGAAAGAAACAAATAATCACTTCTACAAGTCCCTTTAGAGGAACTACAGGTAGACTAACCAATCCAGTCAATGGAAGCAGGTAAACAAGTAACAAATAGAGTCCTGCAAATGTAGTACCAACTACCCAGAGTAACTTGATCCATGACCTTGGTCTTCTATATATTTCATGAGAAACCAATCCCGTGTTTCCTCGTCGAGGTAAATGAAACAGCATCTATGAAATCCTCATCATGTTTATTCTGTCCAAGAATGGCTACTTATGGAACCGAACCATCGTACCCTCATTGAGCATAAGAACACCCCTAAACAAACTACACAACAATATACACTCTATAGGAGAATAAAAACCCAAAAACAGAATGATGAGCTGGTGACGAAACTTCAGAAGAGCGATTGCTATACCTCTCTCACTTGCCACATATCTATTGGTCTTCCGAATCTCGGCTCAAGCACCACACTAAATCATGGAACATGTCCATCATTCTCTAAGGGGGTACACATCATCAGGAAATCATATTGGTTCCCGGCAGTATTCATAATTCTACTCTCATTCTCACTTGTCACGTTCAGTATTGAATCGGTTGCAGCTGAGGGCGAAATCGTGATAATTCGAGGGGACACAATTACAATCACAGTCACGCTTCTTCAGAACGGAACCTATGGAGATCCAGTACCAAACCAGAGAATATTCTTTTTTGACCAGACATTCAATACTCCCCTAGGCTCAGAAAAAACAGATACGAGTGGTATAGCATCCATTTCCTGGGATATTCCTTTGGATTATGCCCTAGGGTTGACAACTATCAATGCAACATTCTATGGTAATGATTCGCTCTCGCTAGCACCCTCTTGTCAATGGACTACATTGACAGTATTATCATCTACAAATATTGAGATTAATCAGGCTCCAGATTTGTTGGCTCCAGGAGATATTCTATCTTTTTCAGTTCATCTGACTGATGATTTACTTAATCCCTTATCAAATGCAGCTATAAGGGTTTTCAAGGATATAACGCCACTTGCAGCATACACAACCAATTCTTCAGGATTTATTCATTTTGATATTGAGTGCAACAGTTCATGGATTACACTAGGAGATAATGACATTCGTGTTGTTTACGAACAAGATTTGGTTAATTACTTGGACACATCAGAATATGTATTCACAGTCGAGATATCAAAAATACCAACCTTTCTCACTATTCAAGGTCCTTTTCCCAACGAAATATCACTCAATGAATTTGTAGACCTGTACGTTGGACTCTCTGAAATAAACAACTCGCTACCAAACGAACCTCTCGAAGTATTCCTGGATGGCTTACCATTATTTTTTTCCACTTCCAACAGTTCTGGGATTGCCCAATTTCATATGAACATCGACGAAAGATTTTCACTCGGGTCTCATACATTAAGAATAAACTACAATGGGACTGATCGATACTCCGATTCCTTTTTTGTAATATTTCTTGATGTAACAAGTCCTGCACAGATAATTGTCAGATTACCCGAATCAGCTGAGATTGGTGCAGATGTCGAAATTGAAATTACTGCTTCTGATTTATTAGGTCGTGCTATCCCCAATTCTCTAATCTCAATATTTGATTCCACATCTAACCAGAGATTCACTATATCTTCTAGCCCAACTGAAATATCCATTATCTTCTATTATGAACTACAGGGACCTGCAGGTATTCATTCTCTCAATATTGAAATCACAGAAAATTCATTCATAACGAACACTAGTTCAAGTAGTTCTTTCACGGCTTGGTCCAATCCGGAGATATTACTAGTAGACTTCAATGTTGAACATTATGCTTCGCCTGATCAAGATGTTGTTTTCGAAATCCAGATGAACGATTGGGCAGGAAATTGCTCTGTCAAACTACTCCAGCTCTTGATAGATGATATAATCCAATCTTCAGTAGTTACTGATACTAACGGTCGAGCAACTCTTTCTTTTTCTGCTCCACATACCGAAAACCAATACAACATTTCTATATTCTATAGTGGAAATACTACTTTATTCGAATTACCAACAAAGCTTGATTATAGTCTTCAAGTTACTCGTTTAATGCCCATAATGCTCGAACTAGATTTCTATGAAACTGTTGCTCCCCTTCATGAATTATCGGTACACATCACTGTAAGAGCTTTCAATGGATCAACACCAAAAAGTGTTCAAGTGAACTTTGGATGGTTGGACTCAAATATTAATACTGAAAGTACTGAAGAGGGCATAATTGTACTTCACCTCAGAGTCCCGGCCACAAGTGGAAACTATGTTCTATACTACGAATCAGAGACTTCAAGCTCTGTCTCTTCAACCAGTGGTTCATTCATTATCAATATAACCATGTCTGAAATAGTGTCACTAGAAGGAGTTGGTATTGCTGGTCTAGCAATCGCGCTTATTGCTTCTGTTGGCATAACAACAGTACCAATCATACGTCGCAGATATCTCGTAGGTTAAGAAAGAAAAATGGTGCTCCGGCCGGGATTCGAACCCGGGTCGGGGGATCGAGAGTCCCCCATGCTGGGCCGGACTACAATCGGTATCATTGTATAGTAATACACAATATTCTACCGGAGCCTTGAATGGTATGCCAGTCCGGAGCGTGAGAGGGCTCGTCTAAAACTCTACAAATAAGCCTTTCCCCACAATGAGAATTCAACTACTTACGGTGCACCGAACAATTGAGTCAGACTACTCCAGCTATCTTGCAAGAGCTGCAATAATCCTTCCACAACATCTTGTGCCCATCCTGTAGCCTGAAGGATGACTGCTATTACGATAGAAACAGTTACAACTGCAAGACCAAGGAGCAGGCTTTCTTCAACCAACGGTCCTCCCTTCTCATTACAAATTAGACTATCATCCTTTGTCAAAGACATACACCTTGAACTCATGTTTATCTTACTCCTTTTAAGGCCCACAAAAAGAACTGATTCTAGCTCATGTTCTTTGATTATTATACATCATAGGATGTCCGCACGACCACATCTTCTCACTCAGTATCTCAAAATTGGGGAGGTATGTATTATGACGAATTTCATCAATCAAGTTTTTCAGAGCTGGAACATGACTCTCAATCCCAAAATCTTTCGCACTGACCATAAAGGCTCCATCATGTGCCCAGTTATCATTCACTCCTTGATTACTATCATACACCACATTCAGACCCGAAAATTCCAATAAACCATCTACTACTTTTCTTCTTATTTCTATAATCTCACTCACTCTACGTTTTGACTCACCTGGTCTAGGTCTCTCAAGGGTAACGATGACATCCATTAGCGCAAGATTGTCATCCTTAATATCATGTCCAAGCTTCCATCTTGAAATAAGACTTGAAGCTGACCCACTGTGGCAGGTTTGAATAGTACGGAGACCAGCAGTTATCGCCTGAAATAGAGCCTTACTATGCTCTGCAGTCTGTATTTCACCAAGAATAAGATAATCCGGTGATCTGTGAAGACATTTGATTATTTCATCACTCTTACTGAACTTCATTAATTGTTCATCCATGGGATCCACTCTAAACCGAACTTGATGATGCTTTCTTTGGTCTCTACTTTCAATAGCATCCTCAATGTAGATTTTTCTCCACCACGTTGGAGTAGTCATATCTAAAGCATTCAGCAGTGTAGTCTTACCAGTTCCAGGACCCCCGGTCACTGTGATATTGAATCGACATGAAACTGCAAATAGTAAGATTGCCGCAACTTCAGGAGTCATTGTACCATTTTCAACCAAATCACCAACTGAGAATGGACGATTTCTAGCTCGACGTATCTCAAGGTGCAATCCATCAGGACTAAGTGGTGGTATACTTGCAGAGAAACGAAGAGATGCATTTTGAATCTGCAAATCCATCTTGAGAGATGGATTACTTCTATCTAGGTGAAGGTTACTCTCAGCACGAATTAATGTGACAATCTTCGGCACTTCATACTCTTGAAATGTAATTGTAGTAACACATCTACCGTATTTCTGGTGATCGAAATAAATAGGGACTCCTGGACGGTCAAGATATATCTCTTCTACAAAATCATCTAAAATGATAGGCATAATCGACCCAAGAACACTTCGACGATGAGCAATAATCTCTGAAAGATTTGCTCTTGTTGTTTCATTAATTTCAGGTAATAGGCTCATAATGTGTTTCAAAATATCTTCGCTATCCTGCTTTAGTTTCTGAGTAATGCTTTCTCTCAATGACAATGATCTATCTCCAATCTGTACTGATTTTTGACTTAACTCATCAATGAGAGAATGTTCCAGGGAGGTTCTAACTATTGGAATTGTGATGTATTTCGTCTGACTATACTCGCTCTGTTTGAACATGGATAGGTACGGTCCAACTTTGTATAATGCAAGAATTTCATCCAATCCCTCAAACAGGTGACTAATTGTGCCTACGAAAACACTTTCCCACCCTTCGGTCCGCCAAGATGGTTCAGATTGCCGTAAACCATTTGACCCACAGAAGTGGAGAATTCCTCTTTCAGTTTCAGCCAACAATATCTGTGATTTTCCTTCTCCACACTCTTTGATATGCCTAAGTTTTTGACAACCCTGGTCACTTCTCTGGGGACATCTCTCGCAGCGTCCACTAGGGCAATGAATTACATGAATATCCGAATTCACCTAGTCAGTCACCTCATATTTTCTACGCCTTATTCAGAGAAATCCAAGATAATCTCCTAGGTAAACAGTTTCAATCACTGGATGCTCGCATGAGATACTTCGATAACCTTCTTCATCATCCCGAAATGGTCTCTGATACTGTACTCAGCTACTTTTGTTGCAGTTGATGCAAGCTTTTGAGTCAGAACCGCTCGCCGTTCATACTGCAGAGCTATCAACCGATCGCTGGCATAGGCCGCTGAAACCGTGAATATGAAAGGGTTCCTTCCACCTCGCTTTGAAGCAGGTATCATTTTGAGAACTTCCAGTGTCTTGTTTCTGAGAGCATTCTCGTAGTCTTTTAGTTCCCAGCCGCGTGATTGAACCTTACTGACCACTCTTGGATTATTCATCAACATGGAAATCACCCTTGGGACATAGTCCTCTGGTTTTCGTATCTCAGGTGAGTGGCCTGTAAGTGATTTGAGTCTGAGTGCTTCCCGCACAATTGCTCTCACATTAACTCGATGTCCGCATTTCTCAAACACATCAGCTATCTCATCAAGTGTTATTGGAGCCTCTTCTTTGAACTCTCTTACAGCCATGAGAAGACAGACTGCTATCAGTAGTATGTTATTGCTAACTTTTCCTACTGATTCGTTCACCACTTTCTTGTACAGATACGCGGTTCGATCGCGAACTTGTTCATTAATCATAAGAAGTTTTGACACATGATTGAGGGTTCGTAGAGCTCTATACTTTGCCTCATTTTTCCCAATTCTAATTCTGGTACTGTATATTGTTTTCAGACGTTTGAACTTCTTCTGACTTCTTCCAGAAAGTGCATGCCCTTGGGAGTCCTGAAAATACCGGTCTTTGTGAAAGCCTATGTAACTACCAAGGCCATCTACAATATGCATCCGATTTCCCAAAGATACATACATACTTGCATCAGGAACGTCGCCTTTGGTTCGTTGTCCCATCTGGTATGTGGGCAAAACATACTCTCTTGAGAGTACTAAACCACACTCAGCACACACTATATGCCCTTGACTAGTGACTAGGAAACCACTACAGTCAGGACAGGATTTTGAATTCGTTAAACGAGATTCACATGTTCCATTAGTCAAAAACCACACCCACTAAGAGTGTGCACAACCATTCCTAACTAAGTTTCAGATACTAGATATACACTCACAGAGAATACCCGTCTGTCTAAGCGAACTATTACCAGTATTGAACAGTCTTTGTCGGTCTGGTCAGAAAGAGAGATGACCGAAAGTAATACGACATGATTACTAGTGAATGTAATTTCACATAATTGCTAGGAAGAATTTCTCAGAGTTGAAGATATTACTCTGACTTGGAGTGGCTTTTCCAAGCGTGAAGACCAACCGTAGTCCTCCCACTGATCCAATTACCTCTAGACCATTATTCTCCAGTTTCTTGAAAACACTACTCTCAACGTAGAGCTTTGCCTGTTCACCCTTTGTAATTGGCTTAGAATCAATAACCACAGTAATCGAATCATTGGTGTTTAATGTGTCACATAATGCATCAGGTAGTTCCAATGTGAGTGTGGCACCATTACTTTTCGAGGACACCTTCAGCAACTTCAATCTTCTAGTTTCAGTTTCTTCAACAGAGTCAATGACAGCAGTCGCAAGCCGAATTACCATTGATAATACACCTCTATCCACAGAGCCTATGGCAGACGGCATTCTATTGTGAATTAAACCTGTCGTTGAAACCATGTGCTGTTTTTTAAGAAAGATAATGACAATTTTCTGGTGTAGTTAAGTGAAACGAAAATCAACAGCACTTGTCCCTATCTCACTACTCCTTATCGCATGTCTTACTATTCCAGTTTCAGCATTCTATTTTGATTTCCAGTACTTTGAAACAGACAAATTAGTGTACGAAGTTGGAGAAACAATCGACATGGTTGCAAAACTTATAACAGATTTCAGCAATGATGGATGGTGCTACATTTCATTTGCCGTAGTGACTGATCTTGGACCATCTTTTGCAGATGAGTATTTCATTCCGCCATCTCCTTCAGTCCGTTACCTGAACTCATCATATACAATATTACCAGAGCATACTTCTCCTAACGTGCCTGGAGTTCAAGCTTATGTTCTTTTTACCGTGGAAATCTTTGATACAGTCTCGCAAAGTGCTGGCGATAACATCGAAATAACAATCAATAGAGGACATCTAACAACGATTCCGCTTTCCTCTCTTTCAGTGCAATATGGATTGAACACATCACTCTCACTAAATGTTGCCAGTATACACAACAGCAATATCGGTTATTCAGGTGAGTCTGTCAACATTCAAGTGGAGAACTCGATTGCACAAACAATACTGGATACGAACATTGCAACAACTTCTGAAGGAATGATAAGTCTTAACTGGAACGACTCGCTTGGACCACCTGGTCTATACAACCTGACAGTTTCCGGTGATGGGAACGAAGATTTTCTCCCCTTTGCAGACTCATTTCAAGTCACCGTTCTTCCCGCCTTGTCAAATTTGACCATAATTTCATCACCTGGATCTGTATATTGTCAATCACCTAATGAGAGCCATATAGATCAGGCTGAAATCATAGTGGAACATACTGACTTAGATTCGAGCCCTATAGATGATAGCATAGTTGCATGGACGACAAGCTTTGGTTCTGGAATATTGACAAATCTGGGGAATGGACAATATTCAAACATGATTCCTTTCAATGCTAGCCCAGGTTCCTATCAAATCAATCTCACCACAACTAACCCTCAATATCAGATTGCTGAAGCATCAACTATTGTGAATGTATTAGCCAACTCATTGCAATTTTCAACAATCCTACCTTATTGGAATGTTACGAGAGGAAACAATGTAACAGTAGAGTTTCTCATCGAATCAGCTCTTGACTGGAATCAATCAATACAATTACAATTCACAGACCAAACACAGCAGTTTTCACTAGTATCCGATTTTCAGCCGAATATACCCAGTTTCTTAGTGATTCCAATTTGGCACAATATCTCAGTGGGACAACATACTGTCAACATATCTTCCGTAAGGGAATCTTATCAGTTCACAGCTCCTCCACAAATCAATTTGGTTGTTATTGGAACAATGGATGCTATCGTATCAGCTGAAATCGCACATTATGGCGAAACTTTGGAATTTGATCTAGATCTTATAGATGATAACAATCAATCAGTTTCCTGGGTCAATATATCCGCATTCTGTGATGATACAAACACTCCTTTTACAGTCACTGTCCATGTCAATTCAAACATCACCCAAACCATTTCCCTTCCCATATGGATATCCCCAGGTTTTCACAATTTCACTTTCATAATCAATAGTCAATACTTCAAGACAATTAACTACTCAATGACCATCCAAGTCTGGATGCAAACCAACATCACTATTGTGATAACAACAAGTGATAACGAGTTGAATATTCACACTCCAGTGATTGAACATCCTCAAGATTTCTTAATCTCACGAAGAATCTCATCCGGTTCAATCATGAGACCTCCACCAATCTTGTTCAAAGGAACAACATCTATTATCCCGCCCACAGCTCGACTAACTTCTCTTGATAATTGACCAAGACTGAGCTCAGGCACCAATAGTCTATCAACCGATTTAGCAAACTCCCTTATTACATCATCAGGGAAAGGCCACAAGGTTCTCAACCTTAAAGATCGAAGAGTGGGTTCTGAAGTAATTGCCATCAATTCCTCTACTGACCTAGATGTGGAACCAAACGAAACAACACCCCATGTAGCCGTATCAGGACCTGAAATTTGGCAGTCTTTTATTAAATCATGAACATCCAGAATCTTGGCTGATAATCTACGAACTAGTTTATCATGGACTTCTGGGTCTGCAGTTTTTCGAAATCCCTGCTCATTATGGGTGGATCCTGTGATGAGCAAATCATGTCCATCTCCAAATCTCGGCATCAGTGCATGCCCATCAGCATCAACCATCCCATAGGGAATATCCCCCTTCGTTGTGAATCGTCTCTTTACTGAAACATCTTTACTTCTATCAACAACGACTCTTTCCCGTGAATGCGCTACAATCTCATCTGACAATAGAATAACAGGATGCCTTAGTTTTTCAGAAAGTTCGAATGATTTCAATGTCAGTTCATAGGTTTCTTGAGCAGAGTTAGGGGCAAGTACAATACTCTCATGGTCCCCATGTGTCCCCCATCTTGTTTGCATGAAATCTCCTTGAGCAGCTTTTGTAGCCTGTCCTGTACTCGGACCAGCCCTTTGAACATTCACAATGACACAAGGAGTTTCCGTCATCATGGCATATCCTATACTCTCTTGCATTAGACTAAATCCAGGACCTGAGGTCGCAGTCATTGACAAAGCACCTCCCCACGAGCTACCAATCACAGCAGATATGGCAGCAATCTCATCTTCCATCTGAAGGTATATGCCTCCAATTGTGGGAAGTTTGACCGACATAATTTCTGCAACTTCAGAAGCTGGTGTGATGGGATAACCTGCAAAGAATCTGCAACCTGCAGCAATCGCAGCTTCTGCACACGCTTGGTTTCCCTGCCAGAACTCGACTGCTTCATTTCTGACGGACATTGCTATGACTCCAAGTTGGCGTTTGGCACTATGGTCAAGATAAGTATGCTCTTACAACAGTTCTAGAATGCCGATAGTCTTTTATCAAAAATTATTTGGTGTGTCACAAAGCGACCGTGGTCTAGCCTGGTTAGGACGGAAGCCTCCCAAGCTTCCAAGCCGGGTTCAAATCCCGGCGGTCGCACCACTGTTTTTCGTCAAGTTTAAGGGAAGATAAACAATTACATTCACGGCGAGTGATGATTGCTATGACCCCTATGAGTCAGAAATGACGATGATATGGATCTTGAGTTAGGAGCTCGCCAATACTTTCGGCAACCTCCTCTCTAATTATACGTTTAATCGTACACTCCGCAAATGCTTTTAAGGTGCATCCGTAGATTTGCTTTTGGATTGATATGCCTCACGACTATGTTGAAGATGAACTCAGTAGACGTAGTGTGTTCAAATCAGAGCAGTTCCTGTCTATCGACTACGTGCCAGAGAGTCTTCCACATCGACAATCTGAGATACGGACACTTGTTCAAAGTTTTAAGACCTTAATCAGTTCACCAGGCCGAACAAGCCACAAATTCATCATTGAGGGTCCTGTAGGGACTGGAAAGACAGCTGTAGCTAAACGATTCTCAGAACAAATGATTCAAGCTGCAAAGAGGCGTAATATCAGACTTCACAGTATTCACATCAACTGTCGTGTAAACAAGACAGAATACCTAGTGTTTCTTCGAGCGTTAAGGGAATTCGTGCCAAAATTTCCCAGACGTGGACATTCTCCCGACGAACTACTACAAATGCTAGTTGAGGTTCTAGATGAAGAGGATCGATATCTCCTCTTGATTCTCGATGAACTTGATTATTTCATCCGCCAGAGAGGTGCTGACATCCTCTATGATCTTACAAGACTCATGGACGATAGACTAAATGCTACACAACGTCTCTCAATCATAGGAATAGGTCGCAAAATCCCCCTTGATGATGAAATTCTTGATTCTAGTACACAAAGCACGCTACAACGTAATGTTCTTCGATTCTCAAGATACAATCGTGATGCACTTTATGACATACTCGGAGACCGTATAGATATGGCCTTTGAGAAAAAGACGGTCATGGATGAAACAATCCAAGTCATCTGTGATATTGCATCAGAGCACGGTGATGCACGCTATGCAATTGAGCTTCTATGGCGTGCAGGTAAACGTGCTGACAGTGACCAAGCAGATATCGTAATACCCGATTATGCACGTCGTGCGAAAGCTGACACTCATCCTGAGCTTAGAAAAGAGATTTTTGCAGCACTGCCCACACAACACAAACTTCTGTTATTGGCCGCAGCAAGACAACTTAGGGAAATTCGTAGTGCGTATGTCACGATGGGTGAAGTTGAAGAAATGTATCGCTCGATATGTGAGGAGTACTATGAAGAACCACGGGCACATACCCAAATCTGGGAATGGGTTCAAGATTTGCACTCTCACGGGATAATAGATGCAAAGAAATCAGGCACAGGTCAGAGAGGTCAAACTACACTTATTGGATTCTCTGATGTTCCAGCTGAGATGTTAGAACAATTCCTCTCAGGGTTACTAGATACATCCAAGGAGGCTAAGAGAAAATAAATGGACGCTGAAAGCTCACCAAAAGTTGCCATTGAGGACATATTCTCATCACGAGGTAGAATCAAGATTCTGAAAGAGCTAGCTCTTTCCAATGAGCTACTTATTTCAGAACTTTGTAGAAAAGTGGGTCTCAATCACAGTTCAACGAGATCACATCTTAAGGTGCTGATAAAATCTGGACTCATAGAAGAGAAGATACATGGGTCAAGAATCAAGATTTATCGATACAAGATAGAAGATCTTAGAGCCCGTTCATTAAGGAGTTTGTTCAATCTCTGGGAGTCATGATGAGGTTTTCATGACATGCCGAATTATTTGTCTCGTTTGTTCTACCTTGGTGGTCGATATTACGGTTCACAATACCAACCAGGTTTTGTCACGGTTCAGGGAGAATTGATTGAGGCTCTTACAAAATGGAGTGGAGAACACCATTCCACTCAAACAGTACAATTATCTGGCAGGACTGACAGAGGAGTCCATAGTATTGGACAATTAGTTATGATTACTACTGAAAAACAATTCATTATCGAGAAAATCAATCGCCACCTTCCAGATGATATCATATTGTGGACATCTACAAAAGCCCCTCCGAATTTTGTTCCTCGTTATGATGTATTAATGCGGCATTATCGATACTATCTTGACAATTCTTGGGCTAATTTGAATCTTGAAGTTGTCAAAAAAGCCGCAGCTCTTTTGATAGGATCTAATAATTTCAGTCAACTTTCAAAACCTGATGCTGGTCGTAACACCCTCACAACAATTCTGAACATATCAATTCATGATTACAATGACACATACTTTTTGGATATTTTTGGGACTCGATTTCTCTGGAAACTCGTACGTAAAATGGTCACCTTACTCACAGAAATTGGAACTGAAAAAATCAAACTCGAAACAATCAACGATATTCTCTCAGGACAGAAAGGTCTTCCAAGTGGTATTCAACCTGCGCCTCCAGAAAACTTGGTTCTCGTAGAAACGATTATTCCATTCAAGATGAAGACAAGCAAATATGCAATCCGAATGATCCGGAAACAGCTAAGTGAACAACTTGAACAATTTAGACGTTCAATAAGAACCGTAGACAACATCATCGACTACTTTTCTGAACCAAGGATGACTTCTCCACATTCAGCCAAGTTGCGAAATCATTCAGACTCTTTGGATCAATCTTAACAATCTCAAGTATTGTATCAAGGTGAGTCTGTCGTACCCTTGTCCTTGAAACTCGTGTTAATGCGGACAAAGATGTCAGAATCTCTGATTGTTTGTCCCGTTTCTTGTTACCCTGCCACACTAGAAGAGGCCATGATGGTTGTGAGTACTTGACACGTCGGAAAGGTGTTTCAGACCGACTCATTGCCACTCCTATCGATAAGAAATCATAAACATATGCAAGAAGTTTCCAATTCTGATCCCTCATGATTCTTCCAAGTGAAACATCTGCAAGAGAAAGCTGTTCAAATCCCTCATTCAGTTCCTTTGGTGTAACAAGATGGAGATGCAGATTTTCTTCTAACCATAAGACCAATGAATCATGATTTAATTCAGAATCAGATAACGCTTTTCTAGCCATTTTAGAATCAACGGAAGCAAACAGATGCCGTAGAGTTTCTTCAGTCCCTCTTTTTGAGTCTCTGCTAGCTGGTTCAACCACTAGAGATACCGAACCACTTCTTGCTTGGGATTCTAAATCCGAAATTGCGGCTCGAAGATCTCCTCCTGAACCTTCAACAATCTCATCCAGTACTTCTTCGGAAACCTCCACATTGTTTTCAGACAAAATACGTTTCAATATCTTCTCGATATCATCATTCTCGATAATTTCAAAATTAAAGACTTGACACACCTTCATCAGGTCCTTGAGGCGAGGACTATTTTGATCATTTGCAGTCATCACAATTGGATGTACAGCATCCTTGATTACCTTCAGAATAGCACCAACACCGCCTCTATCACTAGTCCCTGAGAGACCATCTACCTCATCCAATAGGATAAGCCTGGGTCTACCGTCAAGGGTTTGTTGTGATGCAGCCCTCCAAACTAGCGTTTCTATACTATCTTTGTTTCTTTTGTCACTTGAATTAAATTCAACAAGTTCCATGTCTAAATCATTCGCTAAAGCCCCTACTGACGCAGTTTTCCCCGTTCCCGGTGGTCCAACTAAAAGAGCTGCCTTCTTACTTGGTATTCTCGATATCCATGATTCAACCCAGCTCTTGAGAGTTCTGATGGTTTCACGGTTCCCAACGAGCCCATCTAGTTTCCTCGGACGATGTTTCTCTGACCAAGGTAGACTTTCATCACTCATTCAGAATCACTACCAAATCCTATGCGTGCCAATAGTGATGAAAGCTGAATCTCACCATTAGCACCCTCCCCCACACGGAATTCAATCTCTGCAGTCTGATTAAGTATATCCATTCGTTTCCGATTATCAAGTCCAAGACCCTCAATCTCACGATGCATTTGTTTCACCAAATCCACGGGTGAAACACCTTTCTGATAGATCAGATTTCGGAGGCTATCGAGTGACTCAATATATTTTCCTTCTTGAGCGTCAACAAGCATTTTTCTTACTGCTTCTGGGTTCGCTCTTCCCGAGATTGAATAAACAATCTCATCAGTTACTTTCTGGCCTGTGGATGATGCTGCCTGAAGAAGGTTGATAGCGGCTCTCATATCGCCCTCTGCCAGATACAGAATTGCTTCAGTTCCAGCAGCTAAAAGTGTCACACCTTCTTTCTTGGCAATATACTTGAGTCTACTCGCGATATCATCATTACCTAGTCGTGAAAAACGGAAAATCGCACATCTCGACTGAATGGGCGGAATAATTCTACTTGAATAATTACAAATCAATACCATCCTACAGGAAGCCGCATAAGATTCCATAGTACGCCGCAAGGCATGCTGAGCATCTGCTGTAAGATGATCAGCTTCATCGAGAACAAGTATCTTGAATGGTGCGCCACCAGATGGCATATTCCTTGCGAAATTCTTAATCTGATTTCTCACAACATCGATTCCTCTTTCATCACTAGCATTGAGTTCCATGAAATTTCGTTCAAATGAATCACCAAAGAGGTCTCTAGCCATAGCAGTTGCAGCAGTAGTCTTACCTGTTCCTGGTGGTCCCGCAAATAAGCAGTGAGGCACAGCCTCGGTTTCTACAAACATCTTGAGGCTATCAATCAATGATTCTTGGCCAATAATTTCCCCTAAAGTTGGAGATCGATATTTTTCGGTCCACAAGTCCAAATCCATTTGTAGTTCCCATCCAATATTGAAGACGCAATAGTCTTCTATTTATGCCAGATTCTACTACGAATCCTTCTTGACCCCTTAAAAGATTCTCTGGCAATACAATTATGGCACATGAATGAAGCACAGGATTAATCACCCTGGCTCGTTACCACAGAGCAAGGCCTTTATCTCACCTAATCCAATTTGAGGTGTGGGATTTCATGAAGCTGTGTAGTGAAGCAAAAGATGAGATGAACCGCTTTGAGATGTTGTTTCTCAACGAAGCTCGAGAATGCATTTTTCAAAAACCAATGTCTGAGATAACTGTCAGTGGGGATAAACTGGGTCCTTTCAACAAGGGTGATCAGGTTAGCTTCCCCAATTGGATAATAGAACAGTTACTGAAGCATGACATAGTGGATATTGTGCCTGAAGACGCATACGACTCATTAAGACGACTTCAGAATCTTTACCGAGAAGAAGAGAAACAACCTCATAAGCTACAAACATTTCAACCATTTCTCTACACTGCACTCAGTAGGAAAGTACTTCGACTACAAAGTGACAGAACTTCGATAGATCCCAGAAAATACGACGAAATCGAAAAACTACAACGCATGCTTCCCTTTTTGGTTGAAACTCGATTATCAAAGATACTTCGAATTGCCAAATCAGGTGCATATCATGAGAAGAGAAAGCAGATGGCTTATGAAGAGCGGTGGCTCTGTGAAGAGCTAATTGATTTACTCTCTGGATGGCGCCAAAACATTATGGATTAAGCAATGAGTTTTAGTGTCCTTAAATACAAATCAAGAAGAACTAGGAGTCGAATATCGACATACGATTGTGGGCTCCAGAAAAATGAACAGTTTCGAGGCTAGTAAAGATGTCCGGTTATGACGAACAAGAACGATTCGAAGAGTTCCTAAGAACATACAAAGATGAGCAGGGAACTCTGACTTATTGGTCACGAATCCAACAAATGTCGATTAATGATGAAATATCGCTCACTGTCGACTTTCAAGACTTGACAAGCTTCGATAATGTGTTCATGGCATTAGCAGCAGAAGACCCTCAGAAATTCTTGGAGATGGTTGATAATGCACTGATTTCAGTACTTCGTGTTGAAGATCCAGATTACATCAACAGTATTGATGTCAGTTTCATGAAAACACGTTTTGTTAATTATCCTGAACACATTGCATTACGTGCTCTGCGGTCGCGTCATATCGGGAAACTGTTACACATCAGTGGAATCATGATGAGGGCCAGTGTGGTCAAACCGCTTCTAGTCCAAGCTATGTTCCTTTGTAGGATTTGTCAAACTGAAATACCTCAACCCCAAGAAGAAGGACGATACACAGAACCTGTCTTGTGTCCAATTTGTACAAAGAAAACACCAATGCGATTGATTCCTCAGAAATCCCAATTCAAAGACTGGCAAAAAGTAAGACTCCAGGAATCCCCTGAGGAACTTCCTCCGGGTCAGATGCCTCGTTCTGTTGATGTAATATTAGAAGGTGATATTGTTGATGTATCCAGACCCGGGGAATTAGTGAAGGTCACTGGAACGCTTCAAACATCTCCAGATTTTTCACGAAGGGGAGGAAAGCTTGCGACATTCAATATTTTCATTGAAGCAAATGGCGTAGAAGTATCTGAGAAAGAGTACGAGCAACTTGAAATATCCGATGACGACGAGAAACGAATTAAGGAGCTAGCTGAGGACCAGTACGTTCACGAGAAGATTTACGCATCAATTGCACCAGCTATACAGGGTCATGAACATATCAAAGAATCAATTGCACTCCTTCTTTTCGGTGGTGTTGGAAAGACACTGCCAGATGGAACACGCCTTAGGGGTAAATCAAACATATTACTGATTGGAGACCCTGGAACAGGAAAAAGTCAGATTCTCAAGTTTGTGTCTGGACTAGCAGCAAGAGGGCTTTACACCTCCGGGAAGGGAACTACAGCAGCCGGACTTACAGCAGCTGTCATTCATGATACAGAATCCGGTGCAATGACACTGGAAGCTGGAGCATTAGTCCTATCCGATCAAGGGATTGCATGCATAGACGAATTTGATAAGATGGATCCCAATGATCGAACCGCAATACACGAAGCCATGGAACAACATACGGTCAGTATCGCAAAAGCTGGAATTGTTGCTACACTGAATGCAAGAACTTCAATTCTTGCTGCTGCTAACCCAACACTGGGACGTTACGAATCATCACTCTCTGTTCAGGATAACATCCGGCTACCCTTCACTATCCTTTCAAGGTTTGATCTGATTTGGATTCTAGTCGATACACCAGAGCCTACGAGAGACCGTGAGCTTGCACAATTCATACTTAATTTGCATCGGATGAAGAAAACTCAAGATCAGGGTACAATATCCACAATCCCACCGGGTTTCCTGAAAAAATACATTGGATATTCCAATCGCTATGTCATTCCCCAGCTAACGTCTGAGGCTGCGGAAGTGATTGAGAATTTCTATGTAGACCTTCGAAAGAGCGCAGAGGGTGGACCAGTTCCAATCACAGCTCGCCAATTAGAATCACTTGTCCGTTTGTCAGAGGCACGAGCACGAATGGCGTTACGATCCAAAGTCACCAAAGAAGACGCTCAATCAGCAATCCGGCTCATGGAGGAATCTCTGCGTATGGTAGCACTTGACAGGATAACTGGTAAAATCGACATTGATCGTCTTGTTTCTAAGATGAGTGCATCACAGCGAAGTTCCTCAGATATCATCATCAAAGCTATCCGTGACATGGAATCTGAAGGAACTTCAACGGTGAATAAAGATGCCCTGATCCAGAGAGCAGTTTCGATGGGCTTACCTCGTGAACGTGCTGAAGAGATTATTGAGAAACTATTAGCTGAAGGAATACTGTATAGTCCACGTGAAGGTAAAATCAGACATTCCCAGAGCTAAGTCACATTGGTTCATATCATCAGCATACTGTGGAGAGGAAAAATATTCGACTGGAAGAGCTGGACATCAACAAGAGAATAATCACGCACCTCCAAGCTCAAGGAATATCTGAGCTTTTTCCTCCTCAAGCTAGTGCTTTCAAAACAGATGTTCTCAATGGAAAGAACCTTGTTCTTGCAATACCCACCAGCTCAGGTAAAACACTGGTTGCAGAGATTTGTATGCTCAAAGCTATTCTTGACGGACGCGGTAAAGCGCTCTATCTAGTACCACTAAAATCACTAGCTCGTGAGAAGTATGCAGAATTCAAGAAATATGAATCATTAGGCATTACAACCTCAATGTCAGTTGGTGACTATGATTCTCCCGGAAAAAGTCTACATGATGCAGACATTGTGATAGTGACAACTGAGCGAGCTGACTCATTGGTGCGTCACAAAGTTGAATGGCTCAATGACGTAGGAATTGTTGTTGCTGATGAAGTTCATCTCATTAATGATCAGAAAAGAGGACCTACGCTTGAGATGGTATTAGCAAAACTCACTCAAATTGTAAAAGACATTCAAATTGTCGCACTCAGTGCTACGATTTCAAATGCTAACCAGATTGCGGAATGGCTTGACGCCGAACTTGTAAGAGACACTTGGAGACCTGTACCACTGAGCGAAGGAGTCTATTTGGATGGAAAAATTAGCTTCTACAGAGATGGGAAGAACACGCAACGGAGAATCAATAGGACTCGGAGAGATGAACTAGCAGATGTAGTCTGCGACACCCTCGATGAAGACGGTCAAGTTCTCGTTTTTGTATCGAGCCGTCGATCAACTATCGCAGTTGCAAAGAAACTCGCACCTTTTCTACGTCGATATATCTCAGATGAGGCAATGCGTCAGCTCTCCAAGGGAGCAACCAAGATTGGAGGAGCTCCCTCAGCACCTGAAGCCTCCAAAATACTTGCACGACTGATAGCAAACGGTGCCGCATTTCATCATGCGGGCCTAGATAACAAAGAACGTGCCCTTGTTGAAGACTACTTCAAGGAAAATCTACTGAAGGTGATCGTTGCTACTCCGACTCTTGCAGCTGGGGTGAATCTTCCTTCTAGACGTGTAATTGTTCGTGATTACAGACGCTATGAACCAGAGCGTGGAAGTTATCCTATTCCAATTCTTGAGTACAAACAAATGGCAGGACGAGCAGGTAGACCAAAATATGATGAGTACGGGGAAGCTGTACTCATTGCACGGACAGAACCAGAACAGGACTTCCTAATTGATAACTACACACTATCAGAGCCTGAAGAAATCACTTCCAAACTAGCTTCTCCACGCGCAGTTCGCGCTCACCTTCTAGCATCTGTTGCAGCTGAAATGACAAGAAACCGCGAAGAGATAGATTCACTAATAGCAGGGACATTTTTCTCTCATCAATTTGATCAGTGGGAAATCAATCAGCATGTTTCATCAGCCCTAGGCTTCCTTGAAGAAGGCAGTCTCATAGAAACAAGCACAGATGGCTCCTACACAGCCACACCTCTGGGCAAAAGAACATCTGAATTATACATAGACCCCTACACCGCAATTCTACTTCGGGATGTCTTATCTGAAACAGATGACCACAACATCATAGGTATTCTACATTTGATATGCCATACCCCAGATCAACCACTCACGTATGTAACAAAGTCAGAGGCTGAAGAATACGAAGTTACAGTAGATGATTATCTTGACAAACTCATGATTGAACCACCAATTGAAGAGAGTCCTCGTGCTTACTCAGATTTCCTAGCTCAAATAAAAACCGCAACACTACTGCAGGATTGGATTTCCGAGAAAACTGAGAAGGACATCACCGAGAGATACAACGTTGGTATGGGTGATGTTCATAGATTCGTACAATCTGCTGAATGGTTGACATACGCAGCATCAGAGATTTCCAGAATAATCAATGCGACTAGCCACATTCATTTCCTCCATAATTTGCGGTCACGACTTCGTTATGGAGTACGTTCAGATATTCTGGAACTTGTAGACCTCAAAGGAGTTGGACGAGTAAGGGGTAGAATGCTCCACAGTCATAATCTGGTTAATCTGCCTGATCTGTACAAAGTACCTATAGAAGAACTAGCAAGAATACCCACTATTGGTACATCAATTGCAGAATCAATTAAGAAACAGTTGGGATTTGACATAAAACTGACAGACACTGAAACTGAAGATTTGATTGATGATGATGATAGCATTGACTCAATGCAAACTCTGTTAGAGGATTTCGGTGCTTAGATGTCTATAATAGAGGAGAGTCAGCAATTATCTTCTCAATCAGCTTTTCTGTGTACTGACTTGCAATATCGCTCTCTTTGTTCTCGTCATTAAAAGATGTGATACTCTTGCCCGCTAGCTCTTCAAGAAGATTCAATGAACACATTCCCATAACTTCGAGATTGTAGCCCCCCTCGAGAAAGCATACAATTCTTCCATCAGCACAGGAATTTGCCATTTTCTTCAATCTAGAATTCATCATTGCGAAACCTGATGTACTGAGCCCAAGGTTAGTCAAGGGATCCATGAAATGCCCATCATATCCAACTGAAATAAGTATGAAATCAGGGTTATACGATTCAGCAATAGGTTCGAGGACCTGTGAAAAAGCATGATCATAAGAAGAATCGCCAGCTCCTGGATACATTGCTAAATTTACTGTATAACCTTCACCCTCGCCTGTTCCAATCTCATCCGGAAAACCAGATCCCGGGAATAGGCTCCTTCCATCTTGATGAAGTCCCACATAGAGCACATCCTTAGAAGAGTAAAAACTATTTTGTGTTCCGTTTCCATGATGGGCATCATAATCAACAATCATTACACGTTCAACATCAAATTTTTCCAGAAGGTGCTTGGCTGCTACTGCCACATTATTGATGAAACAAAAACCAAATGCTTTCTCGTATTCAGCGTGATGGCCTGGGGGTCTACATAAAACAAAAGCATTTTCAGAATCGCCTTGCATGACTCTATCAACTGCATCTATTCCCCCGCCTGCAGCTAATAGAGCGGCATCATATGTATATGAATTAACAGAGGTGTCCATTGTATAGATACCACCACCTTTCTCTGATTTTGCTCTGACTCCTTCAAGATACGCCTTGCCATGAAGTAGATACACTTCACTCAATGGGGCTTTCTTTGGTGTCAAGAGATTCACGTTTTGATCTTCTAACAGACCGGCAGCAGTAATTGAGCTAAGTGCACTTCTCAGTCGGTCTGGACCCTCTGGGTGACCCGGAGACATCACATGTTCAACGAAGGTGTCATGATATACTAAATCGGTGACCATTTCAAAATCATCTCCCGCTTTGGCTACAACCTGCACAGGAATAGTGTAGATACTGATAAGTCTAAATCTATATTACTAATCTCTTGTAATATTGGAACACGTGTTCTAAACATCTTCGAAAACCAGTCTAAGAGTGGTAATGTTTATCTTCAGTCCGAAACACGGCAACTGCAGTCATGAGCACATCACAAGTCTCATGCAGCATGGGTCGGTAGTCTAGCTTGGTATGATTCTTGCTTGGGGCGACTGAGGAAATCACGCCTCGAGTCACAGAATGCAAGAGACCGGGAGTTCAAACGACTTGGGATTTCCCCTGTCGGAATACGTCTCCCCCGGCCCACCATTTCAATTTGAACAGCCTCGCTATCCAATCTGCCATAGGGGTTCATAGAAAGGTCCTGAGGAGGTCAAGGTACTTTTCATCATCATGATTTTCGTGATAATCATAGAACCTATCACTTCATTGGCTAGACTTTCCAAATTGTCTGCAATTCGTTTTGAATCATTGACATGACGAACCCTAGCAATGGTGGCATGAGGGGTATATTTTCTCTTCTCGGGTTGATAACCAAGCTCCATCAATGAGGAATCAATTTCATTCTTCAAGTTGAGAATCTTGGAAGCATTATGGGTAACCCCAATCCAAATTATCCTAGGACGTCGTTTGTTGGGAAATGATCCAACTCCTACAACCTCAATCTCAAAGGGATCAATTACAATTCCATCAAGACACGCCTGAATTTGATCCAACTTTGTTAATAGAGTATCACCAAAGAAGTGCAAGGTGAAATGGATATTCTCCTTCTTGACAATCTTCATCTTGGCCGCATTCAGGTCCAGCTTCTGTTGTATGTTTTGAATCTGGGATAATAGTGATTGATCTTCAATATCGATGCTCAAGAAAGCTCGGACAATAGTACTCACATTTAGCACCTCTTCAGGTGCCGAAATATGTCATATCCACAATATTACAGTGACGCTAGGGTTCTAAGGGAATTCTTAAAGGACAATCACAAGACGAAAGCGTAGCGACACCCATCAAATTAGAGGGGTTTCTAAATACATCATATAGCTAAGAGGTTTCTGGTGGGAAAAATGAAACTAGTAATTGTGACCGGTATGCCAGGTGCAGGAAAGAGTGGAGTTGCTCAAGCATTTCATGATGTTGGAATTCCAGTAATTGTAATGGGTGATGTGATACGTGAAGAAACCCGTAAACGCGGTCTTGAACCAAATCCAGAGAATACCAAGAAAGTCATGTTGGAACTTCGAGAAAAGAATGGTCCTGGAGCAGTTGCATCATTCTGTGTGGATGAACTGAAAGATCTTGACTCTGAAGTAGTTGTCATAGAGGGATGTAGGAGCATAGCAGAAATTGATGTTTTCGATGACTACGCTGACTCTGTTGTAATTGTCTGTGTTCATACTTCTCCAAAAGAACGTTACACGAGACTCCGTGAACGTAATCGTGAAGATGCACCTCCAAGCTGGGAAGTGTTCAGGGAACGTGATATCAGAGAAATTTCAGTAGGTCTAGGAGGAGTAATTGCGCTAAGCGACATCATGCTTGTAAATGAAGACACTATTATTGAATTCCAAGAACAGTCAAAGAAACTAGTGAAGAGGCTATCTTGAGATGGAAGTTCTCATCATATGTCCAGTGAATCCCACTGAAGATATCAAAAAAATTGGAACGGCTCTCGAGAATCTCCTAGGCAGGTCAGATTTTACAACCACTGACAATAATGATATGTTGGAGATTTCTAAATCCTATGCGAATCGAGACGCAGTTAATCTCGTGCGTCAGACCATTCACGAAACAAGAATAATTGATGCTGCTCGAAAACGATTACGTTTGAACTGGAACGGGATTTCAACCAAAATACACTTTGACAAACAGGCTGCTTTTGCTAGAAAATTGCGAATTATTGATGATAATCTTGAATTACCACCTTTGGGCAGTATTGAAATTGTACTTTCTTTTGACTCCGAGCAAGAATTTGAGGAGTTTGTTAACTGGTTTACACCTCCAACAAAAGACGGGAAAATCATCAACCACTAGACTCCAAGCGTGAGTAGTTCCCTAACCAACGCACTATGAACTCTAATCTGAAGAACTTGATTCACCACAAGTCCCATACTTTCAGCCAAATCTTGAATGTTCATCTCACTGCTTCCACAGATGCATATACTCTCGTTACGACGACGAAGAATCAAATCTGCTTTTCCAAAAAGAGCTTCGACAAGCTCAATAGCCTGAGCACCTCTTGTTGAACTTGCTCTTCCATAGGGCGGATCGGTTACTATACAATCACATCTGTGAATTGGTAAACTTCGGATGTCTCCTTGAATGATACTATAATCATTACCCGTAGAAACAAGATTCTCCTTACTTCCTGTTAGAAGCCGCCAATTCAAATCAATACCAATCGTTTTTGCACCAATCAGAGATGCTTCACACAGAATACCACCCCCTCCACAAAATGGATCAAGAGCAATCTCACCTGGCATGACACCTGCAAGGTTACACATTACTCTGGCTAGAGTAGAATTCATCATACTAGGATGGAAAAACGATTTTCGTCCTGGCTCTCTATCTCTCAACATTAGCCGTAGCTTTGAAGCAACCGACTTACATACTCGAATATTCCCTTCAGTAAACACAATAAGGATGCGCGCTTGAGGATTCTTGAGGTCTACTTTTGCACCAACAACCTTCTTGATACGTTCACCAAGACTAGCTTCAAAGCCTAACCGTTTCTTGACCGAAAACCCACCGTTCTCTGATATGGTTCTCACAGAGAATGTTTCCTCTGGTCTGATCGTATTGGTCAGTACGTCATCAGACAAATTTCCTAACAAATCGTACTGTGCATCAACTTCTGAAAGTACAACCCCGGCTTCTTTGATCATGGCTGCTCTTTCAAGGAAAAAAGGAACTGGATTCTTATGGGACTCTATCAGACCCAAACGTCCATCCCAACGAATTGTTTTATCAACTTCCAATAAACGAGCTAATGTATTGACCTCTGCTTTAGCTACGCTGATGTGCTCGCCAGATAAATAGACAAAGTATTTGGTCAAACAACCATCACTCGTATAGATTATCGCCACCTGCAAAGATACGCTGCATCTCCCCATACAGCAAATCGATTCCAGTCATCTCTTTTGCTGAAACAGGCACATTACCTGTCGCAGTGTCTAGGGATTCAAGCATTTGCATAATGGACCTTGCGTATTCCCTCCGTAATCCTTCTGCAGAGGATTCAAGAGCCTCCTCCAGCAGATAGAACTCTGAACCCCATCCCACAATCTCTTCTACTTCCTCATTAGTTAGAATATCTGGTTTACTCAGGACATTCAACTGTGGAAGACTAAATCGAATACTGATTGAGATTCCTAGGAGAGCTGTTGAGAGATATCCTGAAGGAGTGCGAGCTATATTAGAATCAAGCAAGTACAGAGAAAGTGCTGGATCATCGCCTCTAAGACCAGACACCATCAAGGGTCCTGAGTTTCGATACGCAAAAAGCTCCATCTGCCCCGGACAATCTACAAGTACATAGTCTCTGTCAGTATCAATAATCTCATCCCTTATATCATTGACACTACTAACTGCCATGTCCAATGAAGCCACAAGAGCTCCATTTGGGCCTAACCCAAATGAGCTCATTACTTCTCCATAGTCCACGTATTCTCTGATATCAACATCACTTGTGTATGGAGGAGATTCCACACCAGGATCGAGATTGACAACAGTCACGCTCAAATCCGAACCTACAAACCACTTCTCTAGTGATGCTGTGAGTAAGGACTTACCTGAACCTGCTGTACCAACTATGAATATGAAAAACATCTGTAGTACCTACACGAAGTGCTAAAGTCACCTCTTTGAGTTCTTCGGTATATCCTTGCTTACTTCAAACCTGTTTTTTTTCAGTCGGCAGTCAACGAATTTCAAATCGGCATCTACGCAACTTTTATAGCGATTCTGAAGGGCAGAGAGATTATGGACAACCGTGAGGCGCTCCGGAGGCTAGCAGAAGCAATGGCTGGTGAGATATGTCTCGCAGAAAATAATCCTGGCGCTGTTATGCGACGATGGCGCCTAAGATTTGATATCTCCCAGAAGAATCTTGCCAAATTTCTCGACGTTTCACCTTCCGTCATAAGTGACTATGAGAGTGGTAGACGGAAATCGCCCAGAGTTGAAACAATCAAGCGTTTTGTCGAAGGACTGATTGAGATGGATGTTTCCGATAGTGGAAGGGTGGCTATGGCACTGGAGAAATTAATCACCCCTGAGATATCATCTGATGCAATCCTTGATAGTCGTGAGTTTGGAGTTCCGATTCCCTCACGATTGCTTGTAGACCATCTTAATTGTGAAGTCCTCACTCACCGCAATCTACTCGATAGGGACATTTATGGTTACACAGTTCTTGACAGCATTAAAGCAATCGTCAATTTGACTCCACAACAGCTTCTTCGGCTCTATGGGGGGACAACTCAACGCGGAGCAATTCTCACGAATGTTACTACGGGTCGTTCACCAATGGTAGCAATAAAGGCTAGTCAGATTGGCACCTCAGTCGCAGTAAAGCCAGCAGTGGTAATACTTCAGGGAGTAAAAGAATTAGATCCACTTGCTGTACGAATAGCTGACAGTATACACCTACCTTTATGTATATCAAAAATAGATTCAGCTGAGGAATTAGTACGTGAGATTCGGTCATTTGACCCTCAGATGTGATACTTGCTCAAGATGGTGAAAGATGATGAAGTTTGCTATGGAGATTAACGATCCGATCCATGGTTTCATAGGTATTACTGAAACTGAGGCTAAAATTATCAATTCACTGCCCTACCAGAGACTAAGACGAATCAAACAACTCTCTGGCGGCCACTTTGTTTATCCAACAGCTGAACACACACGTTTTGGTCATTGTATCGGTGTTATGTATCTTGCAGGACTCAGTGGTAGAAGACTTTTGGGTCGATTGGGTCTAGGAGACCAGAAGCTCCAAGAAGTAAGAATAGCTGGTCTTCTTCACGATATTGGCCATGGTCCATTCAGCCATGTCTTTGAGGAAGTGCTCATAGAAAAACGTGGTATGAACCATGAGGATGTAACAGAGTGGATAATCCTCAAGAGTGAGATTGGTGATCTGTTAGAGGCGGATGGAATCTCAAAGAAACGAATTGGTGACCTAGTTCGGGGCCGCCAGAAGACAAAGAAGGACAAAGTTATAGCTGGAATTGTTGCTGGACAAATTGACTCTGATAAGATGGACTACCTGATTCGGGACTCATTCTATTGTGGAGTGAATTACGGATTGGTAGATATTCATCGCCTGATTGATAGTATTGAAATTACAAAGGACTACCAGATGCAGTTTGATATTGCAGCAAGAGGCGCACTAGAGTCATTTCTTGTAGCAAGATACGAAATGTTTCTCAATGTCTATTATCACAAGACGGTACGCAGCGTTGAAGTGATGCTAGTTAAGTTAATTGATGCTGCAGACAAAATACTTGAACTAACCAGTTTTTCAACCCCTGAAGAATTCTTAGAATTGGATGATATGTCACTCATATCCAGAGTTCGAAGCATAAATCCCTCAGAATCAGAGGATGCTAAAGAAGCTGTAAAGATGGTCAATCTCCTTGACTCACGAATTCTTTACAAATCTGCTTTTGAGAAGGTCATTCATACACAAGATCGATTTGTTTCTAAAATTCTTACCAAAAGTAAGGTTCGCGAGAGCATCCAAGAAGAAATAGCCTCCATTGCAGGAGTTAATCATGATGAGGTGATAGTTGATGTGCCCACTTTACCATCAGTACCATACAATCCACATCAGCTTAATCCGATGGAGATAGGAATTTTTGAGATTATTGATGGAAAGAGAATTCCTCATAATCTCTCAGAATATTCAAATATTGCAGAAATGATGAAAACATACCTTGATGTAATTCGTGTGTATACATTTGATAAGAACCGCGTAAAAGTGGGGAGAGCTGCACGCAAAGTCTTCCAAGAAGTTCCTGATACTGCGTTGATACATATGTGAAAACGTTTTCCTATCATAAGACCTGATTGCGGCCCAAACTTGCAAAGAAAGTATGTGAAGTAGTCAATTCTGTGTGGTGGTTATATAGTCGCGAGATGGATTCTACTTTGAACCCAACTTTCCGCCCGGGGCTGAGGACTTGAGCGACGAACTAACTGAAACCCTACAGAACATTAAGGCCATCACTGGTGTTGAGAATGTCATCTTAATTCAAAAAGATGGGCTCCCTGTTGCAAGCGCAGGAGTATGGTTCAGTAAGGATGAAGTCTTTGCAGTAGCATCCTCAACCTGTGCAATCTTTGGTGTAGCAAAACTCATACATAGTGATTTCAAGTATTTACTAATGGAGTCTGACACCTCTAAGGTTTTCCTTGCGTCACTACCAAATGATCCAGATTATTTCTTGACGGTGACAACTGCACCTCGAGTTAATTTAGCGGCATTATTCATTGAGATGAAAGACAATCTATCCAGACTCTCTTTCCTTCTTAGACAACACGTAGATGGAAGACTTCCACCACTTCGATCCTATAGTCTTGATGAAACTGAGAAAGTACTACAAGGATTTGCTGTTGCTGAAGGTCGAGATACGAGTTACGGCGTGTCACGTTCCATGATATCACTCGACCGTTCACAAGCACTTAGCCTCAGAGCACTTCTACGTCAAGTTCATGACTGTATCCCAAAAATAGGGTCAGTGTTCCTCTCACTAAGTGGTGGAGTTCGAGTTTCATTGGAAGGATTCACCAACGATCGTTTAGCTGCAATGTCTTTTGCACTTCATGATGCATCCGATCGTGTTGTCCGAACATTAAGGAATAGCTCGCTACAAACGGTTCTATGTGAAACTGAAGAAACACGCCATTTCATCTATGCAGTTCCGAACGGCGTGTTCAGTTTGTGGGTGGACAGGGATAGTCAGAAGCTTGGTCTAATGAGGCTTTTACTGAAACATTACATTGAGGAAATAAGACGAGTCTTAGCAGAAGTATCTGCAGTAAAACCTGCAGTTCCAGATGATCTGAAAGAATTGCTATTGTCAGGGGGTTCAGATAGCGGTCTGATGTTAACGAGGAGAGAGCCATGACATATTCAATCATGAAACTAATCGAGTTGATGGGCGATCAATTCCCACTCCTATTGAACACATTGTTGGAACGGATGCCAGTAATTGTCGCGGGTGAAGATATTGAGATAGTGGATGATATCACAGAGAGTTTGACCACTTTGTGCTCCCATCGACATAAATTAGTATTCTGGCGCGATTTCACGTCTGAGACTGAGATTCGGTCAGTCTGGGAGGAAGAAAAACACAACTATGAAGTGAATAGAACTATTGTTTGTGGACTCTCTGGGAATCTTAGACTTGCGATGGATAGAATTTCGCATTTTGCAGGTTGGATATTAGCTATACCATTAGGATTCACAGTATTAGGAGTACAAGTGACTGAGAGTACACTTCAAGATATGACCTCTCACGTTCTTATGAACTCAAACAACTGTGGAATACTAAGAGTGGGTTCGCCTTCATCCATAACCTTCTCACTTGTCAGATCTTCAAATAGTAGTCTTGAGGTTGAGAAGAAGATTGTGAACAAAATATTGATTCGAAAGAAACAATCACTAGAGCGAATCAGAAGACTTCTTACAAAGTCACTACGTGGTCTCAACGTGTCAGATCATATTCTGACAGCAGTCCTTAAACTGGATGATGAGTCCGAGAAACTCACACAAGATGTTTTCGAGGAAGAAATAAGCAACTATGTTCATGCAGCTCGTAGAGCAGTCACTCTGTTGTCAAGAATTCGGTTGGCAAGGGAACTTGGTGCATCCACGACCCTAACTGAAAGAAATCTCTACGAAGCCATTGGTTGGGATGGAGGAGAATTGCCAGATTTGATTCAGTTCATTAGAGCTGAATGGCATGAAGATTTCTCTGACTGTGTGAAAAGTGGAGCATTGTCGGGACTTGGGGCTTGGGTAGATAGCATGTGGGGTACATGACTGGGGGTCAAAAAATGATAATCGACTATGGCAATCGTACCGTGGGACTCAAAATAGTCTTCTTTGGACCTGCAATGAGTGGAAAAACAACGTCGATTCGATGGTTGTTTTCAATACTGGACTATGCTGAGAAGCTCACCTCGATAGAGAATACTGTCGGAAGAACAATGTTTTGTGATTTTGGCACAATTCCATTCTCATTGAGTAGCAGCTGGACAATTAATGCACATATTTGGTCAGCCACGGGTCAAGACTTCTACAGATCAACACGAGAAGTAGTATTAGTTGGGGCTGATGGAGTAATTTTCATTGCAGACTCTCAAGAACATCTTCTTGATGAAAATCTGGCAAGCTGGAACGAGCTAATGTCGATGATTGAAGAAGAAGAGCGACCTCTTCCATTAATTATATGTCTTAACAAACAAGATCTACCAAGTTTGATTCAAGAAGACCAGCTTAGAACGCATCTGAAAATACCATCATCTGTACCTATCTTCAGGAGTGTTGCAAGAGAGGGCCACAATGTCATGGAAGCTTTTCAATATCTTTTCCAAAACGCCATGCGTGCAAGCGTACTTACTCAACCCATTTCATGAGCGCGGAACTCACATCCTGGAAAATAACGGACAACCCATTTATACGACCTGCTGCGACTACAGCCGCAATTCTTGATTTGTACAGTAAGTGTTTTCCCAAAACTATTTCTGAGGTCGCTAATGTTGGATTCTATGCAAGAAAAAACCAATTTTGTCTTCATCACAGGGGGTGTACTGTCCGGTATCGGAAAAGGAGTCACAACTGCTTCTATTGCGAAACTATTCCAATTCCGAGGTTATGACATTCGAATAATCAAGATTGACCCCTATCTGAACATTGACCCTGGCACTCTAAATCCAATCGAACACGGAGAAGTCTTCGTTACAGACCAGACCTGGACTTTTCAACCAGTCGATGATTTTGAATTCAAAATCTCAGAGATTGACTTAGATTTCGGAACCTATGAACGTTTTACCGGAATGGAAGTACACCCATCACAGAATATCACATCCGGACAGATCTATATTTCAGTTATTCTTGAGGAACGCAAAGGGGGTTTCCTTGGACGGACTGTTCAAATCATTCCTCATATAACAGACAGAATTAAACAAAGGATTTGGGAGGTAGTAGAGAAAGAACCGATACCAGATATTCTCCTAGTAGAGATCGGTGGTACAGTCGGTGATATCGAGGCAATGCCATTTCTTGAAGCTGTACGACAGCTTGTTCGTGAACTAGGTCGAACTCGTACTGCTGTTGTTCATGTCACTCTAGTGCCCTACATGAAATCAGTGGGTGAGTTCAAGACTAAACCGACACAACATAGTGTAAGAACGCTTCAAAGCCTAGGTCTTCAACCTGATGTCACGATTTGTAGAGCTGATAAGAAACTCCCAAACTCTGCTAAAGAGAAGATAGCCCTATTCTGTAATATTCCCGAAAATAGGGTTATTTCGAATCCAGATATTCCTGTGATATACCAGCTTCCTCTCTCATTTGAAGAAGAAGGGCTAGGAAGCATACTTGTTGAGCAGTTCGGATTAGAATCAAGAAAACCCGATACCGAATCTTGGTCAAAGATGGTAAAATCCTATGAAGATGTATCCGAAACTGTAGTGATTGCAATGCCAGGCAAATACACTACACTTGGCGACTCCTACAAAAGTATCAATCAAGCGTTAACACATGCAGCAGCTGCATATGGTGCCAAAGTTGAGATAAAATGGGTTGAAACAGAAGAACGAACCACTGAAGACTGTCTTACTGAGGATTTGTCAGATGTGGATGGGGTTCTTCTAACACCTGGTTTTGGAGAACGTGGTGTTGAAGGTATGATTTGCGCAGCTTCAGTGACCCTAAAATCCAAGATACCCCTTCTTGGCATCTGTTACGGCGCTCAACTCTCTACCGTTGCATTTGCTAGGAATGTTATGAGCTGGAAAGGCGCACATACCACGGAAGTGGATGTTGACAGCCTTTATCCCGTTGTGGATTTGATGGATGAGCAGAAGTTAACGGATGAAAAAGGAGGCACGATGCGTCTTGGTGGTCACGATGTCCACATTGTAGAAGGTACAAGATTGCACGAAATCTATAGTACTGATGTTGTCCATGAGCGATTTCGTCATAGATACCATCTGATTGACCGTTACCTAAACAAGATGCATGAAAAGGGTCTGAGGGTTTCAGCCTTTGACTCAACTGGACGAATAATTAACGCAATAGAGCTTGTCGATCATCCATTCTGGATTGGAGTACAATACCATCCAGAGTTCAAATCCCGACCAGACAATCCCCATCCACTCTACTTGGGTCTAATAAGGGCCGCACTGGAATATAAGAGAGAGAGAGTGAAGAAGTAGTGGAAAGAAACCTCGATAAGTTACTGTCAAAATTGGTTGAGGAAATTGAACACATCGAGGTAACGAGAGAACGTTTTGGGGAGGTTCTCAGAAAAGTTAGAAACAAGATTGACTTAGGCAAATTTCCAGCCGTGGCATCAAATATCATCGATAAACAGTTCTGCACAAAAATAGAGCCTACTAGTCTATCAGGCCTTCGAATCGCCGGTATAGATGGTGGTCTAGTCAGGAAACGTTTCAGATCCATGGACTTGGTTTTGACAAGAGGAGTTGCAGTCATATTCCAATTTGGTCCAGAAGATAGTCCTGTTGTTGACTTCTATCCTGATGCTTTTCCTGAACCAAAAATCAGTCCACTAATGCTAACATTGTCAAGCATAGAGATAGACCAATTTGCTTCACTTGAACGAATTGCAGCTGAACTCAGAGTGACTTTGTCAGTTCTTGAAGAATTCCACACAGACTTAATCCTCCTTGATGGATCACTATTCTATCATCCTCGAGACCGCCCTCAAACTGGCTCTGTAGTGTATGAAAAGTTCCAAGAGGTCTTATCCCTCTATAAACAACTCTATCATAAAGCTCGGAAGAAGGGTACTACTCTAGTAGGCATAGTCAAAGACAGCAGATCAATGCGAGTGGCTTCAATAATGGGCGAAATACTTCCGCATATTGTTCGTAAACCTGAAGTCTTTGAGATGATGCAAGGTGTTGATTACAGATGGTTGCTAAAAATCTCTCGAGACTGTGATCTTCTTGATACATTCCTTGAAGAAGGCGAGAGGTCCTTTGTATTTCGATATTCATCAGAACTTGTTCTCAATACTAACTCAACAAATGATGATATCTCCACTTGGGCATCCTTAATTTGGGTTACATATCTAAAAACAGCAAGAGATGACCTACCGATAAGAATAGAATTTCTTTCGGCTGAGGATAGTGACACAACCACCGATAAACTAGACAAGGCATTATCTGCAATACTCCCACTTTCTTCGCATCATCCTGAATATGGTATTCCCACGCCAATTCTTGAGGCTGATGCCCGTGCAAAGATAACCGCAAATGAAACACGATTAATCATCGACAGACTCATGGCGCTGTCTGGACTTACCTATATGACGCTCGAAAGAAGACGTTCACGAAACCCGTTTGGAGGTTGATTAATGACTGAATTTTCAACAATTACCCGACTTGGCACTGTTGTTTCAACTGACTCTGGTCCCAATGTTATGGAATTCTCCTTCGTGCTTGAGGGTGGTCCTCGGGAGATTATCGCACGCCGTGGTGAATTCATATCTGTTGTTACTGATGCAGGAACTGTGATAGCCAGAGTTCAGGATCTTATACGTACGAACCGCTATTATCAACATGCAGAAGCAGTTCGGGAATATCAGTCAAGGGGTGAACCTCTACGGTCGATATTTCCAACTGATAGATGGCAATATACAGTTGCTAAGGCGCGAGTGTTAGGTCTTTGGAGCGATGGTCGAACAATCCGACCATATTTTGCGGTTTCTCCGGGAGATGTTGTTAGAAGAGTCGATGAAGACATTCTCGCCTCTTTTCTTAAGCTAGATTTGGAAAAGGGTCTTCATCTTGGTAAACTAGCATACCAGAACCTTGAGTTTGCTCCATCACTTGACCGTCTATTATCCAAACACCTTGCAATATTAGCGATGAGTGGAGCTGGGAAATCATACTTTGTGTCTGTTCTCTTAGAAGAACTACTCTCCCGGCCAAAAGACAGAGGTCGACTCTCAGTGGTTGTTGTTGATGTACACGGCGAATATACCTATCTGAAAGATATAACCCCTGAAGCACTCGGGTTGCCCAAAGGACAATTCGAAGTAGAACATATACGTGGATCACACTTTCAGATTCCCGTTCAAATGCTTTCAGCAGAAGCGATACGTGCACTTGTTTCAGACATGAGTTCAATTCAGGTACGAGACTTACGACGAGTTGTATCTGAGATGAAGAACACACTGAAAGAAGGATACACATTAACAGATGTCGTAGAATATGTACAAAATGACGAAAAAATCAGTAAGAACACACGTGAGGCACTCTCTGGATGGTTGATTAACCTCGATGAAACAGGTCTCTTTGGGAAGGAGGCTTCTCCAAGTTTCAAAACTGTTGTAAGACCCGGGAAAATCACCTTGATTGATCTAAGTGATTTCATCAGCCTCAAGAAGAAACAGATTATTGTTTCATACTTGGCTAACGAACTTCTCTATCTTAGGAGACGTGAAATAATCCCCCCATTCTTACTAGTTCTTGAAGAGGCACACCAGTTTTGTCCTGAGAGCCGGCACGAGCTCGCGTTACCAAAGAGTCGCATCGAAACAATTGCCCGAGAGGGTAGGAAATTCTATGCCCTTCTTTGTTTGATATCTCAAAGACCTGTGAAACTCTCCACAACGGTTCTAAGTCAATGTAGTAACCAGGCAATTTTTAGATGTACAAATCCATATGATCTGGAACATATTGGTAAATCAAGTGAAGGAATCGACCGGGCATCTCTGGATGCAATCACCACCCTTGAGATTGGAGAATCACTCTTTGTTGGTGAAACAGTGTCAGTCCCCACATTTGTGAAAATACGTCAACGGAAATTCGAGCCAACAGGCGGAACCAAGAACCTATCTGAAGCTGTAAAGAAATCTGATAAATGATGTATCTCCCCGCAATCCTGATAAGACGAAAGAATGGTATTCCATTTGGGAAAGATAAGAAATGAATCGGGGGTTCTAATCCATTGTCTGATGAAGAACTAAACGAGATTAGACAACTAATCGATTCAATGCAATCAAGCCTTGTGGAGCTTTTTGACCAACTCCGTGATTTACGTGGTCGTCTGAACATTGTTCCAAACATAACTACAGAAGATTCTCCCACAATTCTTCCTTTATTCTCCGAAGTTAAGACTCCCAACTCAGATGCACTTGACTCGGCATCAAAGAGTCCTGTTGAGGATGAAACTCCATTCGGTTCCAAATCAGAAATCGAAGAACCCAATGATACAATGATATCCGACGATATGGATGGCGGGAATAGCGCAAAGGTGAATCGGGTTCTTGATCCAATCGCACATGAGTTACGTACTGGAGAGGCTCCCGCAGAGATAATCTACGAGTACCTACAAGCAGCAAGAGAATACCTGATTGATGATGATGACGGTGAGTCCAACAAGGGGAAAGTTGCTAGGGACATGGACATTGTTCTCAATTTCTTGAAAGCTCGGGGAATAAGAACAATCCGTCCGGATGAACGTGATAATATCCTGAAAAGAATACGTCGTTGGAAAGCTCACTTAGCTGTATAATATGGCTCTCCAACTGACTACCAGTTATGATTGACCGAGAGGATTATTCCAAGTCAATGATGATGCGCTTAACCTTGGTCCATGAAATCTTCTTGAGACCATGCTGACCAGGTTCGTATCTACAATCCAATAGATCCGCTTCTTTCAAAATCTTAATCTGGGCGCTGGCGTTGGCTTCAGTTCCACCGAGGTGTCTAGCCACACGAGTTACGTCTTTCTCTCCCTGAAGTAAAATCTTCAGTATTTTTAGCCGAGTTCCTGATGAAAGGGCGCGTCCAATTCGTAGTATTGCGTCGTCGTTGTTGATTTCAAGTGTTTCGGACAATTGTTGCACCTCGAATGAGTCTTTCGTAGTTGCTCAAGCAAGGCTTTATTATAGTTGTTGTTTGAGGATGGTCTAAACAGTCAAAGGTGCAAGATTATACCAATAAATAGGTTCAAAGCCTCACACTATTTGGTCTAGACGAGTGCTGAGCCTAATGGGTGAAGACGGTGTATTCATCATAGGTTTCGATATACTACCTTCGCATAGTGCAAATTCTAAGAAAGCTCCGAAATTTGCTTGTGTGATTGCTAGAGATGAGATAGTCCTGAATGAATATCCCGAAATATCTCGGAGTGCATTACTGAGACTTGTCCGTGAGGTCGCTCCTAAATGGCTCTGCACAGACAACATCTTTGAAATAGTTCCAGACACAAAATCACTCTTTCATCTTGTAGATCGAATTCCACCAGAAACCAGAATCGTTCAAGTTACTGGAGTTCCACCTCGCCAAACACCGCTCAAGATTCTAGCAAAACGTCATGGTCTAATCTCTCGAGGCAAACCTAATCCTCTTGAATCTGCCCGTATTGCGGCACAGCTGGCCTCCAGAGGCGTTGGTCATTCGTTGGAGTGCTTTGGAGAACAGACTGAGATTAAGGTGACTCGAGGTCGTAAACCTGGTCGTGGTGGACAGAGTGCAAATAGATATCGTCGCAGAATTCACTCACAAATCCAGCAGATGACTCGTTTCATAGAATCAGAACTGAAGGCTGCTGAAATTGAGTTTGACCTTGATATTCGTGCATCGGACTTTGGCTATGCAAGTGCAAGACTCATCACCTATGCACCACTACCAGCAATTCGTAGTCTTATTCAGGCTAAGCGAGGTGGTGACTTCAATATTCTCATCTCCCCAGTACGCAAAAGAATAGAGTTTCTTTCCCTTGAACCTCGTCCTGTTGTATCAGATTTGAAACCAAAGTATTTCATTCTGGGTATCGATCCCGGAACAACCGCAGCTTATTGTCTATTGACATTAGATGGGAAAATCCGCGTACTAAGAAGTAAGAAGGGTCTCACCAGAGCAGATATCATTAGAGAGGTATATGAAAACGGTATTCCTGTAATCATAGCTTCAGATGTACCACAGGTGCCTCATTTTGTTGAAAAGATAGCTAGCACAGTGAATTCTACTGTATTCACTCCCAAGACACCAATTGCTGTTGCTGACAAACAAGAATTAGCTCGGGAATATAGCACTGAAATGAAAATTCGCAATGCCCATGAACGGGATGCATTGACAGCTGCAGTCTATGCTTACAGGAGTCTTCTACCGAAATTTCAACAGATTGACAGAATGATTCGTGATGAACAACTATCGGTCGATCGCAATTACCTCAAGGCCTTAGTGATAAAGGGCTCTTCAATCAACGAAGCTTTGGCCAGAATAGAGAGTGAAGAATTGGAACCTATTGAGAGTGTTCCAGAACAACCATCAGTTGAAGAAGAACCATTGACACAGGAACGTTTTGACACATTAAAGACGAAATACGCGAAATTGGAATCTGAAAACAGGTTGCTTGCAGAAAAATATGAAGATCTGAAACGATTTGTAGAATACTTGAAGTTTCAAGAGAGTGAGCTTTCAGATAGTCTCGAGATTGTGAATAATGAGAATCACTGGAAAATTAAACGAGATCGGGAAGTTGAGAAGACCAAGTCCACACTGAAAAAAGCACAGCGTGAAGCAACCTCACTTAGAAACCAATTGGATACTCTAACTAAGCTTCTTGAACGCCTAAAGGGAGTGAAACGTCTAGAAATGAGTGGAGACATGCTCGCAGTCAAAGTAATCCCTCACTTCACTCGTGAGAGCATTGACGAGTTCATCAAAAAAGTTGGTCTGAAGAGTGGTGATGTTGTTCTCTTTGAGGATGCATCAGGAGGAGGTCCACAGACCGCAGGAATATTGATTGATCGAGAGATACGGGCTGTCGTTGTAGATACACCACTGTCCCATCTCCCACAAGAAGAATTGACCAAGTCACTTATTCCAGTTGTAGATGCTAAACAAGTAGAGCTTCAGAGAGTTGATGAATTTGCATTCATCAGTCGTGGCAAGTTCAACCAAAAGCTCCAGACTTTCATTCGAATTGTACGTGAACAAGCTAGACAGAAGGGAGAGGAACAACTAGTAGATCTAGTGGAACGATATCGACGCGAGATTGAGCGGTAGATTTCAATGGTTGATGAATACGCTCTGAGATTACTAGAAACAGATTATTCAGGAATCTGAATCCATAGAATATTGTTGCCTCTTATCAGAACTTGGCCATACTTGGCTCTGATTGCTTCATTTTCAAGTTCTTCTGCATCTGAAAGTGTGAGATTCATGTACATGTCACATCTTGTTAGGCGTCCTCGAAAGATTCTCTGATCTTTCAATTTTATCGATACAACATCATTGAGTTGTTGTTCTAAGGCTTTTATTGGCATTTTCTCAGGCACTCAGGACACCTCTCAAGAGAGGCCCTCTGAGTCTATTATAAAGCCTTTGTTAGATGGCGATACACTTCAATATGGTCCAAGCGTAAGAGTCAACTGGTGATGATACACACGATTTGTTCAGAACATAACAGCTCGAGTTAGTGAAAGATGACATTACACTGTCTTGGAATTGAAGGAACTGCTCATTCATTTGGTGCTGGTGTCGTGACGAGTGAAGGGAAGGTTCTTTCAAATGAGTGGGACATGCTTAAACCAGCTCAAGGTGGAATTCACCCACGTGAGGCTAGTCGTCATCACTCAGAACTTGGGCCAGGTATTATCAAAGAAGCTGTAGAGAAGGCTGGTATTGGTTTTCGAGAAATAGATCTCATTGCCTTCTCCCAAGGTCCTGGATTGGGTCCATGCCTAAGAACCACTGCGACAATTGCCAGAACACTTTCTCTCAAACTAGAGGTTCCTCTTGTTGGTATCAATCATTGTGTTGCTCACATAGAGATTGGTTGCCTAGAATCCAACTTCAATGATCCAGTAACAGTGTATGTGTCTGGTGGGAACACACAAGTCATTGCTTTTGCAGGCGGTCGATTCAGAACTTTTGGTGAAACTCTAGACATTGCGATTGGAAATATGTTAGATGTACTTGGTCGCGAACTAGGTATGGACTTTCCTGGAGGTCCCATCATTGAAAAAGAAGCGAAGGACGGTGAACAATATCATAGTTTACCTTACTCGGTAAAAGGGATGGACCTGAGCTATTCTGGTATGCTCACAGCCGCAAAAAAACTTCATTCAGAGGGTGTTTCAATTCCTGATATTTGTTATAGTGTACAAGAGACCTCCTTTGGGATGATTGCAGAGATTGCAGAACGCGCAATCGCACATACAATGAAGAGTGAGCTACTTCTGACAGGCGGGGTCGCTCGAAATAATCGCCTCACCGAAATATTGTCAGGTGTTGCAGAAAGACACGAAGCTGAATTTCATCGAGTTTCTCCATCTTTGGCTGGAGACCAAGGTGCAATGATTGCCTGGAATGGAATTCTTCTGTACAATACTGGTCATCAAATTGAAGTCGAGAATTCTCATATACTGCCTAAATGGCGTACTGATGACCAAGATATATCGTGGAGGTAGCCTGAGTGAAACAATTTTTGGCCAGAGGTGCTGAATCAGTCATCTACAAGAT
>JAGXOC010000129.1 GCA_019894665.1 Candidatus Thorarchaeota archaeon | reverse complement strand
TTGCTATTATGAATCGTAATTCTTTGCTCTTCTTTTAGCCCCTGCATGTAGCCCGAACAAAGTAGACTGGATCCGCTTCAGAGTATTTGAATCCCATATTCTCGTACAGGCTCTGAGCTGGAGTGTTATCAGCATAATAATGTAGAATTGTTAGTTCCGAATTTTCAAGAACATCATCAACAACCGCTTTGAGGCATGCGGCTGCATACCCCTTTCTTCTGTGTTCAGGATGTGTGGCGATATTTCCTATCTCAGTACCATACGGTGTGACATAGTGGACTCCTGCCACAGAAGTTATTTTTCCATCATCCTGTACAATTCCATAGAATGGTCCCAGGTTCATCGCGTTTGGAGTCCATGCAGGTGTACCAGTGAGTCGGTATAATTCCTTGAGCTGTTCAGCGTCCTCCATCGACAGTCTGACTGGCTTTGCCTTACATTCACATTGAAGGAGTGTGGTTCTGTCAGCAATCATCTGTCTTTCTTCAATTGGTTTCAGAATTACACATGCTTCGCCAAATTGATCAAGCTGTTCTTTTGTACATATAGCAACGAATTCTTTTCCCACTAACCTCTCTGAATAATCTGCCATTACTTTTTGTAGTGACTCCACATTCCTACACCAGAATGCTGTTGCTAAGAAGTCCAAATCACTGTAGAGAGAGAAAACCGCATCAATTCTACCATCTTCCATCAATACCCGAATATCACACCACTCCCTAAGCTGGGTGCAATCAGCAATCAACACGATATTGGACAGTGAATCCTCTGCAAGAATATTGAGCACATCATCAACTAGGTCATCGGCTAGAGTGACGATTTCACCAATCATCGTCATCATCGTCCCAATCGTCGTCCCAATCCTCTTCTTCCCAGAGAAGATCATTTTCTTCGGTCATCTAACACTTTAGAGTGCGGCAGAACTTTAATGGGTTTCTGCTTAATAGACATCCAGATCATGACCTGACACAACCTCTCCAGTATACCGTTCAGACACTTCTGACATCAGTTCCTCTTCAGTTCGTCCCCATAGAAGTTGATGGTACATCACTAATACTCCAGGTTTTACCGTATTGGCTATGTCAGCCAATTCGTAGGATGATGTATGTACTGCTGAATGATACTTCTGCCATTCCTCGGGTCGACTCTCAAGTCCAACAGCAGAATACACCTCATGAATCAGAACGTCACAACGCTTTGCCACTTCAACAAGATTCTGTGAAGGACTTGTATCTCCTGAAATCACGACAGTTCTATCGGGAATTTCAAACTTGTATCCATATGACTCCAATGAACCATGGTCAACTCGGAATGCCTCAACTTGGACACACCCGTCCTGATAGATACGCCCCTCTGTTATCTCATGCGTATTTACAATGTATGATGCACGCTCAGCTGGTTCTAGTCCAAGAATACGCTCATTGACGTCTATTTGGTATGCAGACATAATGTGTTTGGTCATATCGGTGAGACCTTTGGGACCATACAATTCCAGCGGATCAGTCCTTCCGGCTACTCCGGGAGTGAAGATAAGGTCTGGATATCCAATTGTATGATCGGAATGGAGATGTGTGAGAAATGCTTTGGTGAGCTTTGTGACCTGAATCCCAACTTTTGCGGCTTGTCTTACAACGCCAGTGCCAAAATCTATGATGTATACTGAATCATCAACGGTTATTGCTACAGATGGTCCAGACCTGTCTGCATCTGGATTTGGAGTCCCTGTTCCCAAAAGGATGACTTTACTCTCCACTCACAAGACCTCCGTAGAGCGATAACATACGATAGTCATTTTTCCTCATGTTTGACTAGATTGTCAAGCACTCTTTGAAGGTAGGTTTCAAACTGATCAATCTCCTCAGGCTGAAGACCTTTGTAGAATATATTCGTCATCTCAACTGAGACCTCGATGTAGACATTCAGTAGTTTTCGAGTCTTCTCTGTCAATTCAATCAGAACTTTCCGTTTATCCTCTTCAGATTGAACACGCCTGACATGCCCTGCGGTTTCAAGGCTATCGAGAAGCTCACTCAGCGTAGACTTCCTTAGAAGTGTCTTCTTGATCAGCTCGTTTATTGGAACGCAATCTTCCTGCCAGAGCGCAAACAATATTCTGCCCTGTCCCGGTCCAATGTCGAGACCTCGCACTTTCAGAAGCTCTGAGAAGACTCTCCTTCCAAGATGATGAATCTGCGTTACTAGAAATCCACCCGATCTTTGAGACATCATTTTGTATCACCCAACTCCAATCTAAAGGTCATGCTGCCAGTCCAACCTTTGGCAACAGTCGGTACCAGTCCAAGTACGGTGTGGTCAGGGTCATCGTATCCCTGGGGATAGTAATTCTTCCACCCTTCATGCCATAGTTCCTTCTTCAATTCCTGATCATCAACAATCTCAAGCTCTCCACCAAACATGACCCCCTTCGAGTCATCAGGATTACAATAGTAGACGGAGGTTTTGGGTCTTGATCTAATATCCTCGATCTTTGTAGAGCTTGTATTGGTTGTGAAAATAATCATGAAATCATCATGATGATTATCAAAAAGTGAGGTTAATTTTGGAAACCGTTCACTGTTCCGGAGATTGAACATTGCCCTGGTCTGAGGAAATCCTTTCTTGTCTATTGTTGTTAGATATGCTGGCCAGCCAGTTTCAAGTAGGTTCAGGCACATCTCTCTTATTTCCTTCTCATCCATAGCAAGCATTCCCCGGTTTAGTTCGGTACCTAATCAACTAGTTCGGAACCTAACTAATTAAGCTTTCTGTTTGAGTCGCTTGAAATCTGATTGAGAAATCTACAAGATTTTGACAATATATTGTTCTTCCTCAATGTACGGGCGTATTTTAGATTCTCGTCCGCGTATTGACCCTTTGTGATGAAATAAAATTAGTAGTAGCTCAATAAATCGGAAAACAAAAAGAATGGGTGAGGAGGTCACCCATTCGAGAAAAAAAACTACTTTCTCCTGACAAGAACAATTGCCAAGAGTACTATGACTGCGGCTCCAGCAACGATTCCCAGAAACATCGGATCTAAGACAAGACCTGGTTCGGAGGGAACAACACCGAGTATTGGATCGTACTCGAGAGTCTCATCACCGAAGTTCTCAAAGGATAGATAGACTGCGTTTCCAGAGTAACCTCCTGAGGCATCACCAAAACTGGCTTTGACCTGTAGGGCGTTGTTAGCTGCAAGAGCAGTTTCCTCGTATTCGAAGTAACCATTCTCGAACTGGAACTTGGTACCAACTTTGTGGAATCCTGATGGGTCGTTATCACCGGTAGATTGTCCGTGGGCACTCTCAGTCACTGTGAACATGAGAACAAGGATCGAGTCCTCGTATGTCCAGTCCCAACCTTCTACCATAAGGTCAAATTTGAACTCACCTGGATTATCCAAGTACATGTGCACATTGACACTCACATTCACATCGAAAGATGCCAGACCGGGTAAATTACCAAAGTCAACTCCAGTACCTTCAGGACGGGGATCAAATGTGGCTTCTGTGGTGAAGTTGAAATGTACTTCAGTAATGTTTCCATCTTCCTCCACGGTTTCAAAACCACTGAAGTCCCAACCTACAGTAGGTAGGACGAATGGAGCACCAATCATAACGTCAGTGTCATTGTTGAATTCACCATCTGCGTTGGTGTCATTCGCCTCGAACATTTTGACAAACATGACATGATAGTCTACATCTGGCGTGTTAGGATCCCACCAATGAAAATGTGGGGCTTGATCATTTCCTGTGACTTTGACAGCAATGTCATCTGTTTCAAGTGATACGATACCAGCTGAATGTTGGTATAGAATTCCTGTGCTCTGCGCGGCAGCAAGCGGCACTCCCATCCCTACTATCATGAGGGCAAAGAGTGCAAGTGTTGTTTTCTTGTAATTGTTCACTGAATCACCAAGATATTCCTCGAATTATCTATTTATAGGGAGTATTGAACAGAGAGTGGACGACCATGGACGTAAAAGACCTAAAATCCCTTAATTTCATGTTTAAAGGTTTATGAACGCTTGATATCCTTTGAAGGACTTAATCACTTTCTAAGTAATTCTCGCGCCTTCTCGAGAACATTCTCTGCAGTGAATCCATATGCTTCAAGGACCACCTTAGATGGTGCAGACTTTCCGAATTTGTCCACTGCAATGATGCCGCCAATATCTCCTACCCATTTACTCCAACCCTGTGAAACCCCCGCCTCCACGGCAAGACGAGTCTTTACATTGGGTAGAAGAACAGAATCGCGATACTCTTGGCTCTGATTCTCAAACAATTCCCAGCTTGGGAATGAAACAAGTCGTACACTGACTCCATCAGCAAACAGCTTCTCTCCAGCTTCCACAATAAGTGAAACCTCAGAACCAGTGGCCATTAGAATGATCTCTGGTTTCTTTCCTAGATCTGCAAGTACATATGCGCCTTTTCTTAGACCAGATGCAGGGGCATATTTACTCCGGTCCAGAATGGGAACTTTCTGTCGTGTTAATGCCATGAGGGTTGGACCATGTGTTCGTTCGATTGCAATCTTCCATGCTTCGACCACCTCATTAGCATCTCCTGGTCTAATCACAACAAGTTCTGGAATAGCTCTCAATGATGCTATTTGTTCTACTGGCTGATGGGTAGGTCCATCTTCTCCAACACCAATGCTATCGTGTGTGAAGACCCAGATACTTCTGTGTTTGGAGAGTGCTGACAGACGGATTGCGGGACGCATGTAATCTGAGAACATGAGAAATGTCCCACTGAAAGGGATTATTCCCCCATGAGCTACTATTCCATTCACAGCTGCGCCCATTGCATGTTCACGTACACCATAGTGAATATTCCGCCCCTCTGGCGAATCTGCCTGGAGTGAGGGGCTATCATTGATCCATGTTTTGTTGGATGGAGTCAGATCAGCAGAGCCGCCAATCATTTCCGGTAATTTGAGGGCAAGAGCGTTGATGACCTTTCCAGAAGCACCTCGCGTTGCAAGAGGTCCATCCTCCACATCAAAGCTTGGTAAATCGCTGTCCCATCCCTTTGCAAGCTCACCTTTCATTCTTCTTTCTAGCTCAGCAGCCAGCTCAGGATACGCCTTACTATAAGCCTCAAATCGCTTGTTCCACTCGTTTTCTTTTCCTGCTCCGTCTTTCCCTATATTACGATAGTTATCTAGAACATCATCCGGTATATGGAACATTGGTTCTAGAGGCCAACCAAGGTTCTTCTTGGCAGCCGCTAGTTCATCCTCACCGGCGGGTTCACCATGTGCTTTTGCAGTGTCCTGTTTGTTTGGCATCCCATATCCAATATGTGTCCTACAGAGAATCAGTGATGGACGTGAATCATTCTTGGCTTTCTCAATGGCATTGTCTACTGCATCCACATCATTCCCATCTTTCACATGCTGAATATGCCATCCAAGAGCTTCGAAACGCGCTCCTCTGTCCTCAGAAAAAGTCAGATTTGTACTTCCATCAATAGAGATAAGGTTGTCATCATATAGGAGGATTAACTTCCCAAGACGAAGGTGTCCAGCGAGAGATGCCGCCTCAGATGAGAGTCCTTCCATCAGGTCTCCATCTGTTACAATGGCATAGATATGGTGGTCCACTATCTTGTGGTCAGGTTTGTTGAAAACAGCTGCTAGATGAGCTTCAGCTATCGCCATACCCACCGAGTTTGCAAGTCCCTGCCCAAGTGGTCCAGTGGTCACCTCAACTCCGGGGGTACAGAAGTTCTCAGGATGACCTGGAGTCTTGCAACCTAATTGCCTGAAGTCCATAATATCCTCCTTGCTAATCTCATAGCCGGTCAGATGCAATAAGGAATAGAGCAACATTGACCCATGACCCCCAGAGAGGACGAAACGGTCACGATCCCACCAATCTGGATTCTTTGGGTTAAAGTGAAGGTGTCTGGTCCACAGAGCATAGGCCATTGCAGCTGCACCCATTGGCATTCCTGGATGCCCTGAATTTGCACGTTGAACAGCATCTGCGGACAAGAAGCGAATTGTATTGATTGAACGGTCTTGGAGGGTCGAGTCAGGCATCAGGGTTCTCTCCTTGTAATATGAGAATCGGGAGATAATTAGATGGCTTGACGTCTCGACCTCTTTTTGATTGTTGCGTTTCATTGTTGATTGAATCAAGGTTCGCCAACTTCAGTTCCAGGAGGATACTCTTTGAGGAACTCTTCCTTGAGTATGTCCATTATGATGAAGTCATGGAATGCGCCTTTTACATAAGCACCCTGTCTGAATACTCCTGCGCTCTT